>NZ_JAWOVC010000014.1:0-148972 GCF_033339735.1 Vibrio sp. 2033 | reverse complement strand
TCGTCATGTGTACCTTTGCCCAATATCGGGCACGTTACGGCTCAGTGCGAATAGCAGAAGAGCTAAACGAAGCAGGCCATGCCTGCTGCGTGAATTATGTCGCTGATATCATGAAGGAAAAAGGTATCAGGGCACGTAATGGCAAAGGGTTTAAATACAGCAAGGATGTAGCTGCGATGACGAATGTTGCCGACAATTTACTGCGTAGAGACTTTGAGTCCGAGACACCAAATCAGAAGTGGGTTACGGACATTACGTATATCTGGGTGAAGAGCCGTTGGCTCTTCTTAGCGACAGTGATGGACTTGCATTCAAGACGCATTGTGGGTTGGTCGCTTGGGACAACGATGACCGTCGAGCTAATCACTAACGCTCTAAAAATGGCGTTTGAGTCACGTAAGCCGCCTAAGGGCGTCATTATCCACTCAGACCGTGGTGTACAATACAGAGCCTACAAATATCAAGACTTCATGCGCAAGCATGGAGGTGTACCGAGCATGAGTCGGCAGGGTAACTGCTGGGATAATGCGGTGATGGAGTCGTTCTACAGTCGACTGAAAGTCGAACTGATATACGCAGAAGACTATCAAACTGTCGAAGAAGCCCGAATGGGCATCTTCGAATACATCGAGGTATTTTACAATCGCAGAAGAAGACACTCAGCGTTGGGGCACGTCAGCCCAGTTGAGTACGAAAGTATGTAGTTATGTACTGTCTACTTTTTGTGGGGTACACCAGCAAAGGAAGAAAACACAATGAAACTTATAAAGAATGTTGAAATAAGTGAATGTGAAATCGAAGGTGAAGTGTATTTTCGAATGTTCGGTCAGTACATCGCTTTATCCGCTGAAACTGATGACCTTCATTTTGCAGAAATGTGTGCGAATTACTTGGATGGGTTACAAGCCGAGATAGTCGATGAACTTTGTAGAGCATCTATCAGCTATTGTAATAGTTACCTAGAAGCAATAGGTGAACCACTCAAATCATTCTCTAGTCCACACGAAGTTCTCAAACTAATATATCCAAGCGTGTTGTTGGTTCCTTACTCAGAAGTCGGTGAGCCAGTAATTCACATGGAACTTAACTGTGAGTGGGAACCTGAGCATGGTATGGAGTGGATAATTAGAAACGATAAAGTACTATATGTGGGCGCTTTCAACGGTGAAGACCCTGGGTCTAACTTCGACGTAAAAGCCCCGTGGAATTATGCCTAATAAATTGTTTAAGAGTGATTCGGCACGCGTGGCATTTTTTTACTATGCGTTAGTTTTTGTGTTTAAGGTGGTATGCGGAAGCTTTGGTATTGCGCGCCTCACACCTTAACAAGGCGTTAGGCTATTGAGGAGAATTTGAGCTTGAAAACAGTTTGCGTAGCTCTAAGTATGTTGCTTATTTCATCGCTTGCATATGCAGCAGTCTTTCCTGGTTTTCAGGGGCATTATGAGCGGTATAACAATGATCAATTGGATACTGACACTGCCTTTATTGACTTAACTAAGGTGGGTTCGAACACATACGAACTATCTGGTACATCAGTTTGGGTAGGTGACTCTTCTTCTGGCCTTGTAAATTTTGGAGAAATCGACGGAGTTGTAACGTTAAAAGGTTATCAAATAGACTATGACGTTGACGGCTTTACTCTCCAAGTTTTATTAGATCAAGATACCCTCGTAGTTAGCAAAGACAACGGTTGTGGTGGGCTACATGTCACTTTCAATGGGACGTACGTGAGAATCTCAGAGGGTCAATAGCCTAACAAACTGTTCAAGAGGGATTCGCAACGCTTGGCATTTTCACTATGCGTTGGTTTTAGTGTTTAAGGCGGTATGCGGCGGCTCTTGTATTGCGTTGCTCACCCCTTAACAGGGCGTTATGTAATTCAAGTAGTAAGGAGTATCTAATGAGTATCAAAAACGAATTAATAGAGCACTTTGAGGGATTAATGTTGCCTGAGAATTTGTTGCCACTGATTAGTTTTGATGATGAAGTCGCATCAGATGCGTACTTTTCAGAAGGGTTTGAGTTTTCAATCGATCAAGAGAAACTGGGTTTAAAAACGTACTCGGAGAGTAAAGAGTTTCTCAACTCTATTTATGAATTTGCAAGTGCAGATGCAAGTGGATCTTCCTATGGTTTTTGGCTAAAAGACGGTAATAGAAACTTAGAAAATGCGCCAATAGTTGCTTTTGGTAGTGAAGGTGGTTACCACGTAGTAGCTCGTAATTTTAATGAATTACTTCAAATATTAACGTTTGATTGTGAGCCCATGATTGAATGGGATAGCGTGTGCTACTATCGAGATCCCGATGACTATGAGCCTAGTGAACATAGTGGAGAATATTGCACTTGGTTAAAAGTTCGTGGTATCGAGCAAACCGAAGATGCTGATGAAATTGTTAAAGAGGCTCAGCAAGAGTATCAAGAGTCATTCAGTAATTGGTTTTCAAAGTTTTATAGGGAGTAAGTTCGGCTTTGTCGCCGTCACATAACAAACTGTTTAAGAGGGATTCGCAACGCGTGGCATTTTCACAATGCGTTAGTTTAAGTGATTAAGGTGGTATGCGGCGGCTTTGGTATTGCGTTACTCACCCCTTAATAGGGCGTTTGTACGGGGTTGAAATCAAAGGTCATCAGTTTTGGTGTTTATCTGTTTCGGCGCTCGTCTTTACACCTTACAGTTTGTACCTTTCATGTTCTTTCCGGTGGCACTATATGCGGAGTGTTCGCTTTGATTTCTCCGTTTACGGTTTCTAACTCTTAGCCTATTTCTTTGGCGCTTCTTCATTTTCGTGGTGGCTTTTGAGAGAACCTTGATTATTTTTGGTGTGGCTGTTGAAGTACGAGGAAAGAATCCTTTTCTAATTTGAAGCCAGTGAAAGTAGGGCTGTTCAGTGCGTTTTTCTTCTAGCCAACTCACGTTTCTCAATGGCGGTAAAGTTTTGTAGCTGCCCGTCTCACTTCAGTGTTCAAAGCCTTTCATATCATGCCAGTTTTCAATATCTTGGAGCGCATAAATAGAAGTAGCGCATGTACTAACAAATTGCTTAAGAGTGATTCGTAACGCGTGGCATTTTTACTTTGCGGTGGCTTATGTGATTAAGGCGCTGTGCGGTAGCTTTTGTATTGCGTTACTCACACCTTAGCAAGGCGTTAGAATAAATTGGAAGCTTCAGAGATGATATCTAAATATAAGTCGTTCGAACCAAAAATAATTCCTTCAAGTGCTCTCACTAAGTTAGGTTTATCAAGCGTTTTAGATGTGCCAATTCAACCGGAGTCGTTCTCTCAATTGAATTATTGCTATAACAATGTTCAAAAGCATTTAGAAAACAATGCTGGCACGATGGTGTTTGGCTGGGTAACTTCAGTCTGGGGTAATCTTGTTCTAAGACTAACTGCACACGTAGTTGTTCAGAAGCCCGACGGAAAATTAGTCTGTGTATCGCCATCGGCGTTAAATGCGAAAAAAGTAAAGTTCATACCAGACCCTGAAATCTCCGTTCTCATCAAAAATGGTCGTATGCCGATAAAGCATATGGCAATAAAAGAACATGAGCTTGTTCAACAAGTTTTAGACATTGAGGCAGAATTTGAGGCTTTGCATCTTTCAGGTGCTGGAGCAATAACGGCGCAAGTAGCTAACGAGTTCGACTTTAGACGTGCTCTAGCGTATTCAAAGCTTGAAAAACTAGTGCGAGAAGTAACTTCAAAAAATGATCTGTGCTTTTGCGGTTCAACTAAACAGCGGAAAAAGTGCTGTAAATAAATTTATTCTAACAAACTGTTCAATAGCGATTCGCAACGCGTGGCATTTTAACTGTGCGTTGAGCTCAGTGATTAAATCGGTATGCGGAAGGTTCGGTATTGCGTTGCTCAACTCCAAAAGGTCATTAATACTCAAAGGTCAAATATGGATATTTACCCAGAAATCGAGTTATCTAAAGCACAGCATAATGCAATTGAAGCTCTTAGAAACCAGTCGTTTCCTGAACATTAAGTTACTCGCTCTTACTATAAGCAACTCCCGCATATGAGAGTTCTGAATTACGAAGGTGATCAGTTAGTTGGTTACATGGGATTAGACTACAGAGTTGTTCGCGTTGGTGATGAAATTTATAAAGTATTAGGTGTGAGTGACTTTTGTGTCGAGAGCACAGTTCAAAGACAAGGTATTGGCACAAAAATGTTGTCTCAACTCAGCGAGTATGCGTCCACTAAAGATGTCGACTTCATCATTTTAGTCTCCGATTTGGAGCGTTTTTATGTGGCTAATGGTTATATGCGCCTTAACTCTCTAAGTTCTTGGTTGCGAGTTCACGAACATAAAAATTACGGTGTCGCTGTAGAGCAACTAGATGATTTATATGTTAAACCTATCAGCGGTAAAACTTGGGCTGTTGGTCATATAGATTGGTTAGGGTATATGTATTAGTCTGTAGTGGGCTAATAAATTGTTAAAAAAGAAATACTACACGTGGCATTTTCAATTAGCGTTTCTTATGCCTTACGTGCGCGTTTTCCCACAAGGAGTAATATGTGATTGTAGTAGCAAGGTTTTCTTTTCCTCATGAAGCTCATATTGCGAGAGCAAGCCTAGATAGTGTCGGAATAGAAAGTTACATCGCTGACGAGCACACGGTAAATACTCAGTGGCTTTATTCAAATGCAATAGGCGGCGTCCGTCTGATGGTGGCCGAAAGTGATGCAGAAGATGCGAAACAAATACTTAGTAGCGATTTCTCAGAATCATTGGGAAATGAAGTTGACGTTGATGAAGAAAAAGACGTTTGCCCTAAATGTGGTAGTAAAGATCTATTTGCATTTACAAAAGGTAAACGCCCAGCTTTCTTAGTTTTTATTTTACTGGGTTTTCCACTGTTTTTTTACAAGCATGGTTATAAGTGTAAGCAGTGTGGGGAGTTTAGTGAAAAACTTTAAATCTTTAGATAACAAGGCATTAAAGAGATAATTTGTACTCGTAGTATTTTTACGATGAGTTATGTCGAGTGCCTATACAAGAAGTCAGAGTTACTGCTTGCTTACAAGCAAAGCATTATACGATAGTGAAGGAATAACATTGAATGAGTGAAATTAAAACAATAGAGCAGTTAAAAGAAATTTACGCAGAGCCAAGTGCGAGAGCTAAAAATAAAGCTCTGCCTGTGCTGGATGTTCATGCGATTACATTAATTAATAACTGCCATTTTGCAGTTCTAAGTACCGCTGATTCACAAGGGTATATCGATCTTTCTCCTAAAGGAGGGGAGCCTGGCTTCGTAAAAGTTTTAGATGAATCAACATTGCTGCTCCCTGATAGCTCGGGGAACAATCGTATCGATAGTCTAAAAAATATCATTAGTAACCCCAAGGTAGGGTTGTTATTGATGGTAAACGGTATTGATGAAGTGCTCCGTATTAAAGGAATCGCAAGTATTCACACCGACGCCAACTTGATATCTGCTTGCCCCGATGGAAGTAAAGATCCTAAGGTTGTTATCAAAATAGTCATAGAGAGTATGTACTTTCATTGTGCGAAAGCGGTGATGAGAGGGAAACTTTGGTCTGATGACTATAAAGTAAATCGCTCAATTCTCCCTTCATTAGCTCAAATCTTTAAAGATCAACAAAAGTTAGAAAGTAAAGCGCTTAATCAAGAAGAGATGTTGAAATATTACCAATCTAGCCTTTAGAACAAGCGTGGTAATATATTGAAAAGATAGAAAAATCAGGTTCGACCTTGCTTTACGGAAGTATGGATTAGGTTTAGTGGGGATGTTACTGTCTCAATAGCGTTAGTTCACAAATAAACAATTGTTAGTCCAAATTTTAAAATGAAAAATGCAGGAAAATTTACTCTAGAAAATTACGTTTTGGCTAGTCCGGGAGTTAGGTGTGTTGGACAAATGATTGATCTTTTTGTCAGTTTTAGCATTTTTACTCTCGTTTTATAGGTCGGCTTAGAAATCGGTATTGAAAAAGAGCTTGTGCGCGCTACAGCAGTAACTGCGACTGTATCGTATTACCTTTTTTCTGATTGTTTACCAAATGGTCAAAGTGTGGGTAAAAAACTTTTGGGCATTGCAGTTATAAGTGCAAGAACGGGTAAAAAGTGCAATATTTTTCAGTCGCTCTTTCGAAATGTTATTACTCCATTCTTCGGTTTTATTGACTCAATTTTCATTCTTGGTAAAAAGAGGCAACGTCTCGGTGATAAGTTAGTGAGAACGGTGGTGGTAGTGCACTAAATTGATAGCGCTGAGGACTAGGGTTCAAGTCGGGCTTTGTTTTCGTGGTGGGACAGCCTCGCTTAGGTGGTAGCGTTACTCACATACTGAATGTAGCGTTGTAAGAAAATTGGTATTGGAGTCCAAGTTTTATGTCAGAAAAAGAGAAAATGTTAGCAGGTGAGCTTTATGACCCAAGTGATGAAGAGTTATTAAAGTTAAGGTTGAGCGCTAGGTTACTAACTGAAAAATTGAATGCCACGTCTGTTGAGCATAAACAAAAGCGAGTTCAAATAACTAAGCGCTTGTTTGGCACAACAGGTGACGATATTCATGTTGAATCTTCTTTCAATTGCGACTACGGATCCAACATTCACGTTGGAGATAATTTTTACGCTAATTTTGGTTGTGTGATTTTGGATGTTGCGGAAGTTAAGTTTGGTGATAACTGTTTACTTGGGCCTCAAGTTGGCATTTATACTGCGACTCATCCCTTAGATCCTATCGAGAGGAACAGTGGTTTAGAGCTAGCAAAGCCCATAAACATTGGTGACAATTGTTGGATAGGTGGCCATGCCGTAATCAACCCTGGCGTAACACTTGGGAACAACGTGGTGGTAGCCTCTGGCGCAGTCGTTACAAAGAGTTTTAGAGACAATGTCGTTGTTGGTGGCAACCCAGCCAGAGTACTGAAGGAAATCGTCACTAAGCGATAATAAAGTATATGGACTATTTTGAGCCTGAGTTTAGGACTTATGATCAACTCACCCCAAGCTTTGATGCGTTCAACGGTTACTTGTTGACGCACTTGAATGTCTAAAATTTGCTTCAATATAGAGTCGTTACACGTGGCGCTTTTACCGTGCGTTGAGCTTGTTTAAAAGTCTCATACGAAATCATTTGTATTACGTGTCTCACACTTTTATTGGATTTTCGTCACCAATAACGAACCAAAAGGCTGACCCCAAAATGTTAGTAACAAAGATTGAAACGGAACGATTAATTCTAAGAGAGCTAGTTGAAGATGATGCAAGCGAATTGTTTGACATCTTCTCAGACCATGAGGTCATGAAATATTGGAACTCTGGCCCTTGGGTTTCAATTGAAGAAGCGCGGACATTTATAGCCAAGAGTACACAGGCCATGAATAGGAATACAGAAGTGACACTAGGCATCTTCCTAAAGAGCAATGGCCAACTTCTGGGTAAGATAATGCTGTTTAATCACGTGAAAGAGTCTAGGCGCGCAGAAATTGGCTTTGGCGTGAGTCGTCATTTCTGGGGTAAAGGCATTGTATTAGAGGCGGGAACTGCATTAATCGAACACGCATTCAAAACACTGAATCTACGTCGAATCGAGGCTGAGATAGATCCAGACAATGCTTCTTCAGGTAAAGTCTTGGAACGGTTAGGTTTTATAAAGGAAGGTTTCCTTAGGCAGCGTTGGGAAGTGAATGGAGTAGTCTCAGATTCAGCAATTTACGGGTTGTTAGCTAAACCCCTGGACAGCGTTTAGTACCCAGCCTTAAAAGCATCTAATAGATCTAGCCTGCTCGTACTCAATACACAGCCTTACACTTGACGGCGAGGTTTCTTGAATTGACTTGGTGGTCAGTGAATGTACTATCACGGATAGGACTTACTGCAAGGATAGCAGCATGAGCGAGAAATTATTTTGGGTTAATCCCTACCAAACAGAACTTAACTCAAGAGTGACCAATGTAGACGGAAATAAGGTTGAATTGGACCAGACTATCTTCTTTGCAGAGTCTGGAGGCCAAGAGAGTGATAAAGGAACGATTAATGGTATTCCGGTTTTGATTGCTCAAAAGTTAGGTGTTCGACTTATTTACACATTGGAATCCTCTCCAAATTTTACTCTTGGTGACATTGTAACTACGAATATTGATTGGAAGCGTAGATATGCCTTAATGAAGCTACACTTTGCGGCTGAAGTGGTGCTCGAGATGTTTTATCAGCGTCGGGAAGGCATTGTTAAGATAGGCGCGCATATTTCTGAAAATAAGAGTCGCATAGATTTCGAGTGGTCTGAAAGTATTGGCCCGCTATTGAAAGAAATTGAAACTGATGTGCAAGATTTGATTAACTCTGATTCAGTTATTATTAGTGACTTTTCCGATCAAGAGAGTGAAAGAAGGTATTGGAGAGTGGATGGGTTTGCGCAAGTGCCTTGCGGTGGCACTCACTTAAAGCGCACATCAGAAGTCGGCCAAATTCAATTAAAACGCAAGAACATCGGTAAAGGCAAAGAAAGGGTAGAGATAACCTTATGCTCGTAAGTCGATAGGGCATTAGAAATAGATTCCTAACACGTGGCATTTAATTCATGGTGAGATTCACATTTGCGATATGAAGGTTGAGATTGAGGGCGTGTTGGCTACTTCTGAACGAAAGGTTACAGGGGTGAGAGGATGATATGTCGAAAGTAACATTGAAAGGCTTTATTTTAGTTCCGGAAAAGGATTTAGAATTAGTAAAACATGAGTTAATAATTCACAAAAGGCTCACGTTAGAAGAGTCGGGCTGCCTTACTTTTCTTGTGACTCAAAGCTCGACTAATCCGTTTCGTTTTGATGTCTATGAGGAGTTCGTCGACAAAGCCTCTTTTAAACAACATCAGGAAAGAGTTCAAGCCTCACATTGGGGAAAAGTAACAGCCAATGTTAAACGGCAATACGAAATCTTTGAATGTGTGCATGACTAATCGAATCGGAGTGATTTAGAGCGTTTACGCTTTGTTTTTTAGATTGCTCTACGCTCTACTATGTTGCTTTATTCATCTATTAACCTGGCTTAGTGTTCTTAATGCTTTGCCGTATTAAATCTAGAAATTTTAATGGAAGTGTTATGTTTAGAGTTGTGTATGAATGGCGTGTGCCAAGTGAAAAAATGGATGAGTTTCAAAATATATGGCGTTCGACGACAGATTCAATTCATGAGTCAGTAGATGGGGCGCTTGGTAGTTTTATGCTTCGTTCTTACGATGTACCGGAAAAGGTTTTAACTATTGCCAAGTGGCGAACACGTGAAGACTGGGAGCGGTTTTGGGGAACTAGTAACCCAGAAAAAATGAAGAAGATGAGTGAAATTGCAGAGCGTATTTCAGTTGAACCATTCGATGAAATTGAAGATAGAACTAAGTAGGGCAATAGAAACGTTAAAGTGATGCCTAATGAACAGTTTGGCGGATAATATGAAAGACAGCCTTAACCAAGGAATAGGGTTATGCAGATTTTAATCGTTGGAGGTAGTAAGGGGCTAGGAAGGTTCTTGGCTACGAACTTACAGGGTACAGAAATTTATGCGATTTCTAGATCAAAGCTAGTTGAGGAGGGAGTCGCTTCTGTTTGTATTGACGTTGATCCCGATAAAAAACCAGATTACACGTGCTTCAAAGGTGTAGAGTTTGACATCATAGTTTATTTGGCGTCGATGTGGGGAGAGTCTTCAGAATTGACAACAAACGAACTGATTGAGTTTATGAATGTTGGCCCGATTGGGTATCTTAATTTAGTCAATGAGCTTAACGCTTTAGGTTCACTTAACGATAAATGCAATATTGTATCTATTGGCTCTACAGCAGAGCTTTCAGAAAGTAGTGAATACCCTGCATTCGCCCTCAGTAAAAGATTACTCAAAGATATTTCTAGCCAGCTGCAAAACGTTTATCGTGATTACCGCTTTACTCATTTTACAATAGGTGGGATCGGGCATGCTGAAGAGGAACGTATTGAGTATTCGAGTGTTTTGGAGATTATAAATATGCTAACTAAGCTTGATCCAAACACATACCTTTCAAATATGTATATAAAGTCCAAGCTAGGAATGTAGCTCTCAAGCTGTATTACGTACCTGCTCCTATGGTTTGGCATCATGTGCATTCTTTTTATTGAGCTATGGTTATAACTCCAATGAAAGGAGTTTACTTATGTCATACATTGATGGTTTTGTCGCTGCAGTACCGACAGCGAATAAAGAAAAGTATATCGCACACGCAAAAATAGCAGCAGAAATGTTCAGGGAGTTTGGGGCCTTAAAGGTTGTTGAGACGTGGGGGAGTGAAGTACCAGATGGTGAGATCACATCATTTCCCATGGCAGTTAACGCTGAAAGCAACGAAACCGTTGTGTTTTCGTGGGTAGTCTGGCCTTCAAAAGAAGTTCGAGACTCAGGGTGGCTGCGGATTATGGGTGATCCTCGAATGAGTCCAGATAATAACCCAATGCCCTTTGATGGAAAGCGTCTCATTTATGGCGGATTTGATGTTATTTTGGAGCAGTAAAATACCAAAGAATCTCAACTCGATTCGTGACACTTGGTGTTTTAATCAGTATTACGCTTCTGATGTACGTTCAATAGAGTATTCCGCGATAAGTGTTGATAAAACTCCATTTGGAGGCTTAGAGTAAAAATGGAAGAGATAAATTATTCACTGATTGTCGTATCAGCTATCGCTGCCATCGCTAGCCCCGGACCTGCGACTCTTGCGATAGCAGGCACGTCAATGAACCACGGTCGACGCTTTGGTGGGTATTTGGCTGCAGGTGTTTTAACGGGGTCTTTATTTTGGTCAACCTCAGCCGCTTTTGGTCTCGCAACCATACTCTATAGCAATGTTTGGCTTTTTGAAATTCTTAGATATTGTGGGGCATTTTATCTTTTATATTTGGCTTTAAAGTCCGTACATTCTGCCTGCAACATCGAGCAGCTAAAGTTACCCAAAACATACGTAACGACAAAGAAGGGTAACTACTTAACCGGAGTGTTAATTCACTTAACTAACCCAAAGGCTATTCTGTTTTTCGGTGCGCTTTATTCGATAGGGGTTCCTCCTACGGCCAGTCCGTTGGAATTGTTGTCGGTCATTTTTGTTGTAGGGCTGGTTAGTGCTTTGGTTTTCTTTGGCTATGCTTTTCTTTTCGCGTATAAAAAGGTCAGGCAAACCTATCTCAGATCCAAAGCAGTTTTTGAAGGCGTGTTCGCGTTATTTTTTGGTGCGGCAAGTATTAAGTTGCTGCTTAGTGAGGCAGGAAAATGAAGCACAAAAGGCTTGAAGAAATAAGAATAGATAATCTATCTGATTTGACGGTCTATTAAGTATACTAAGTAGCCGATTTGTTAACTTCCATAAGAGCTGCTGGCTAGAAAAAGCTTACAACCAAACGATGCTAAATATTATCATTCAAAGGGCTAACAAAGGCCCATAATTTAATTCGTATCACTGTTCATGATTGTGCTCTTCGCGCAGTGCTGTAGTATTAGTAACGTGTTGTTAATACTAAATATAACCAATTGAAACCTGGACGTTGCATTACTTGTAGTTCGATGAAATGTTATCCCGCAAGACGTTAATTTGGAGAAAAGAATGGATTCAAACTCACTATTATTATTTGTTGTCGCTTGTCTCGCTATCAACATGATTCCTGGACCTGATGTAATTTATATTGTTTCCAATACAATGAAAGGTAAATTATCTGCTGGGCTGAAAGCGGCTCTGGGGCTTGGTATTGGTTACTTTTTTCATACACTAGCGGCATGTTTAGGTTTGTCAGCAATAATTCTGAGTTCATCTTTGGCTTTTAGCGTTGTTAAATGGTTAGGGGCCGCTTACCTAGTTTATTTAGGTGTTCAGTCATTACTGTCTATGTGGCGTGGAGAAAGTAAAATCGTTGAAAACAAAAATGTTGATAATAATAAAAATGTGTTTGTTCAGGGGGTTATCGTCAGCGTCTTGAATCCAAAAGTAGCGCTATTCTTTCTCTCGTTTCTGCCTCAATTTATTGATACGTCTGCAAGCTCAACATCAATGCAATTATTAGTACTTGGCTTGCTGTTCAGCGTACTTGCGACGACATGTAACGTTTTGTACGCCTCTGTGGGTAATTGGGTATTTAGTCGTCCACACTCTCAGCGTTATTCAAGAACTCTTGAAGGTGTTTCAGGTATTCTACTTATCAGTCTAGCGAGTAAAGTGGCATTTAGTGATCGTTAGATACAGGGCATTTTATTCTCGTGATTATTATATGGCTAAGGTTTGCTCAACCTATACGCTAAATGAGTGCTATTGCATAGGCTGAATCACAAATTTCAAAAATACCAATAAGTGAACGTATTTATTTATAGTATGGTTGGCGCGATTTTATCGTAGCTAGGTTAATAACATGAAAAATAAAGTAATTCTGTGTTCCGCATTCCTTTTGGGTTTGTCAGGTTGTGCTTCTGTTCCTACTGTTGATTCGACAGTATCAAATCAAATGAAATCATTTGAAGCACCTCAAAAGGGGAACGCAGGGATTTACATTTACCGAGAAGATGCTTTTGTCGGAGCAGCGCTTAAAAAGTATGTTTACGTCGATGGGGAATGTATTGGTGAAACCGCTCCTGGTGTATTCTTCTACCATGAGGTCGAAGGCAATAAAGAACATCAAGTAAGTACAGAGTCTGAGTTTTCTGAAAATCACTTAACTATCTTAACGGAAGAGGGCCGTAATTATTTCGTTAATCAATACATTAAAATGGGTGTATTTGTTGGTGGTGCGGGCGTAGAACTCGTAGACGAAAGCAAAGGTAAAGCAGAAGTACTAAAAGTCGACATGGCAGAAAAAGGAAACTGTTCTTCGATCTAGTTTTACTAACAGACGCTTTTTAGATTAAAAAACACATTATCAATGTAACCCAACGCTTGATGAGATCCATTTAGCGTTGGGTTTTGTATTTTTGGCAAACAGTATACCTATTTCAGACCGCATGATTTGCCACCTCCTAGCTTGAGCCCACTTATTGTTCAAAGAATCTACTTGTGAAACGTTAATTCTCGAGAGGATTTCGTAGGGAGCAATCCTACATACGCGATTAACTGATATGTCATTCCATCATTAACCTTGTCGAGTGTATTGCTAAACTAGGTAGCGGTGTGTCTCCTCTCATTAAACAAATAATAGGTATATCAGTTTTAGCTTCTATCCCTTTACATCATGTACTCGGAGCGCAATTTAAAATCAAAGGACTAACGCCAAGATTAGAGAAAAATCTTGAAAATCACCTTACACCACTAACGAAACTCTCTGTTTCAAACATTACCTCAAATCGACTAACGCAGGTGGTTAATAACGCATTAAACCCTTATGGCTACTATCATTCCGAGCTCAGAGTTCAGAGATCCGAGAATGATCTCATCACGCTTGAGGTCGACGCTGGGGAGGTGATGTTGGTGGCAAAATCTAACCTTGCCGTGTCGGGGGAGGCCTGTAACGATCAGGATTTCATCGAACTAATTAATCAAGCTCAACTTAAACAAGGGCAGCCGTTGCTTCATTCTGAGTACGACACGCTAAAACGAAACTTGATTTCATTGGCTCAGCAAAAAGGTTACTTAGATGGACGTTTTATCGAATCGTCTTTGGAAGTCATTCCAAGTTTGAATCAAGCCCATGTGAATCTGCATTTCTCTAGTGGTTCTCGTTACCAATTTGGAGAGCTCTCTGTCCTTACGTCGGGTATCGAAACGGCTCGAATAGAAGCGATGAGAACATTTGAGTGGGGCGACGATTTTGACACTTTGAAATTGAGTCAATATCAGGCCGATCTCTCCAGTACTGATTGGTTTCGCAGTGTGATTGTGAAAGCGGATTTCGAGGAGGTATTCGATGGCTATAAGGTGCCGATAGAAGTACTCGCAGAGCCGAATTCACGCAATATTGTGCAAGTCGGTGGAGGTTATTCGACAGACTTGGGGTTGCGCGCTTCGCTAAACTGGACCAAGCCTTGGTATAACGCACGTGGACACAGTTTTGAGGCACAAGCGTACGCTTCCAAACCGGAACAATCCCTATTACTTGGTTACAAAATTCCCACCCAAAATGTTCTAACGGATTACTACGGGATTCAGTTTGAATCTAAGCATGTCGACTATCGAGACACATCGAGTTTTTCTAATGATTTATCGTTTGAAAAACACTGGCAGTTAGACAGTGATTGGCAAAGCACCATGCACGTTCGTTATTTGCAAGAAAGTTATCAACAAGCGTCGGAGAATAACGAATCACAGTTGTTATTACCTGGGGTGACATTTTCACTGCTTGATCGCAAGAACGATCAATTAGAAGTAAATCACCGTCACGTCTACTCATTGGAATACTCGGACCCCAATTTTTTCTCCGATTCTCGTTTGCTGCGCATTGAAGGCAACAGTGTGCTGTCGTGGGATATTAGTGAAAAACACAAGTTTCACTTTCGTTCCAATGTCGGTATTAATGTCGCTGACACTTTGAGCGATATCCCATCATCATTACGTTTCTTTGCGGGAGGTGACGGCAATCTTCGGGGTTATGGTTATGAGTCTATCTCTCCGAGAGATGAAAATGGCGATTTAACCGGTGCTCGTTACATGTTTACTGCTGGGTTGGAATATCAATATCAGGTCTACCGCCAATTGTGGCTTGGGGCATTTTATGATGTTGGTGATGCCTTCAACGATAGGGTGGATTGGAAAAGCGGTACAGGGTTGAGTTTGATATGGAATTCAAAATACGTGCCTGTCAAAGTGGACTTTGCTTATGGTTTAGATGCCCCACAAGGAGACCAATTCCGCGTTCACTTTTCGCTAGGCACGCAGTTTTAGCGGACATTAAAAAGGCTCTCATCCTTGCAGATAGAGAGCCTTTTAAGTCTTGATTGTTTAGAGTTCGAACTCACCATTCAGTTTCTTGAATATCCAGTTAGGCGCCTTATGCCATCCACCATAGTTTGGATTCTTAGTATGGGTTTCATTCATTGATTGCCACTGAGTTTGGCCTTGTCCATCTCGAGATACTCGCCAAAACAGTTCATCTTGTTGTCGGGTTAAGTAGTGCATGACATGTTCTGCAAAGGCTTCGCTTTGGACCAACACACCAAATTCCACATTGAGGAAATCCGATCTTGGGTCGAAGTTTGATGAGCCGATATAAGTCAGCCGATCATCGAGTATCACCGTCTTGTTGTGATAATAAGTATCCGCAAGGAAGTAATGGTCATCATTGTTCGCTTGGTTTTTGTACTCAAGTATATGAACGCCCTTATCCAACAAGGTTTGACGATGCTCCTCGTAATAAGCCGGAATAAAACCAGAATCATTAGAAGCAGACGAGTTCGTCATTAACGTGATGTCCGCTTTTTGCTCCATCAAGGTATCAATAAAGGCAAATTCACCATCACTCGGTACCACGTAAGGCGTTGATATTACTGCTTTGGATGCAGTGGTTATTTGTTGCCAAACTTGGTGTTCTACACGTTTTCTAAAGTAGGGTTTGTTGTTTTCTAACTTGTCTAATGAGTCGAAAACGGGGGTGACTTGCGTAGCAATGAAGTCGGGACTGATCAGTTGTTTTACCTGTTTTTCAACTTCAGCCAGAATGATGCTTTTGTCTTTCTCACCTTTATTAAGCGCTTTAGTAAACGCGGAATAGTTTGGGGTAACGTTAACGATGTTTTCTATTGGCGTAACATGCTCGCTGTCCCAAAGCTGTTGGTAGTTTTTGTCGAACGCTCGAATAATGCTGCCTTTGAACAAGACATCCATATCAAAGAAGTTGGCTTTGCGGCTGTAACCAAAATAGTCGTCGCCAATGTTACGTCCACCTAGAATCATCCATTGATGGTCGACGTTGAAGTACTTCTCGTGCAGACGATTGTCCAAACGTTGTTGGTGAGTAGAGAAGTTGACGGCGCGACCAATCCAACCTGACTTACGTGAATCAAACGGATTGAATAAACGGATTTGAATGTTGTCGTGAGCGCTGAGATCAGCAAGCCATTTCTCGTTAAACACCAATAAATCATCGAGAGTGAGTCGAACTTGCACGCCTCGATCTGCTGCTTGCTTGAGTTCATTGAGTAGCATCAAACCAAGTGTGTCACTCTCCCAAGAAAAGTAAGTCATATCGATGCTTTTCTGAGCGTTTCTTACCAGTTCAACGCGACGAGCAAAGGCTTCTGGAGCGGTAGGAATTAAGTAAACTTCGGCTTGATGCTGAGTAGTTTGCCAATTGGCTTCAAAATCCGGTTCAACTTGAGGGTAGGGCTGGGCACAGCCAACCAATAGCACGCTGAAGATAAAGATCAGCAGAGCGCGAAGGGCGTTAGGAAACATGAGTAAACCTTCCTAATGATGTTCAAGGAATGAGGATGAAAAAAGCCAGCGAACTGGCTTTTAGGTATTCGGTAACGAGTTTTTAGTGGCTGAGGATGAAGTTACATGTGACTCAGAATCAGCCCAAGTTCCTCGAGACCGTTGAGCCGACCTTGGCGCAGTTTTGGATCGATGCCTGAGTGATGAGCATTGTCCCAGTCTTGTGTGGACTGAATACCGCCATCGTTATCGATCAGCAATACTCGATCAGTCGCGCTGTTGTATTGGAAGTCCTCAAATAAACGTTCGCTAAACCACATACGAGAGAGCTCGTTCATCATTGCTTTGTCTTTGCTACCTGGACGAACACTTGAACCATCAAGCTTTAATGCTTTATTAAACACAAATGGTAATTCCGATGCATTACAAGCGCCCACAATACAACTGATGCTTTTGAGTAAATCACCAACGTCGAGATCGCCATTTTCACCTTTTGTGTTGTAAGTCCATACGTTGAATCTAGGTGTGTAGTCAAAGTAGTAAAAGCTTGGCGTTGCTCCTGTTGCTTCTTCAGTTGAAACTTTATGACGGTTTGGACCCGTGAAGAGCAAGTCATGTAACGCGGTTTTGAATTGCTGCATGTTTTTGGACGCGCCATTCAGTTCGCTTTCATCGTTAGGGAAGAAGTCAGCCAGAGCAAGTAACTCCGTGGTTGAATCGGAGTTCCCCAAACCGAAGAACAACTTAGTCATCGCCTCATAAGCGGTGCAAGGCAGCAGTTCCAATAAGTCAGAAAGATCGAGTTCAATTGAAGCTGAATCGCTGAGTAATGAACGATATTCGGTGCGTAAACGGTTTAAGTTCGTTTCCGATTCTAGCCACTCCACCATGTATTCGACGATTAAGGTTTCGTCACCACTTTCAATGATTTCTGGTGCTTCTTGGCTCAAGATTTCAATGATAGTTGGGATCAAAAATGTCAGGCTCGGCAGCATGCCCAGAGTATTGATTTCTGCGCTGTTAGAGCCAATTACCGTTGGTACGATCCATTCACTCTCAATGGCTTGCTCAGTAAAGTGATAGCCTGGTACTTCTTTCACTAGAAACGCTGGTGGGCGATGCTCGATGTAAGGCGCAAATGGCATCAATGTAGCTAATGGGCTGTTGTCGCGTGTTGGGCTTATAACCGGAATATTCACGGCGGTCAGTACCCAGTTCTTAAGACGTTGAATAGGATCAAGCATCTCGCTTTGTACCTTCATGATCTCTTCAAGTGGTAGTAACGCAAGATCTTCAACGCTTTGCTCTGGTCTTTGGCTCTTGGCAACATCGTAACTTTTATATTCAAAGCCGTAAGGGTTGCTTTGCATGATGGCACGTTGAAAGTGCTCACCTGCGATTGCAGCATCGCCTTTTGATTGCTGTAAAATTCCCACCGACATGGCACCCGCACCTTGACCCATGAGTGTCACGTTTTGCGGATTGCCGCCGAATGCCTCTATGTTTTGTTGAACCCATTCAAGCGCGTGTTTTTGATCGCCTAGACCAAAGTTACCGCCCTCAGGGTTGTCCAAACCATCGATCCAAACACTGCCTAGCAAGCCCAAACGATAGTTAAAAGTAACTGCAATAAACGGGTTACCATCGTCAGCACCTTGTGCAACCACCATATCACCATGAATCAGCGGTTCTGAGCCCGCGCCGTATTCAAAGTCTCCACCGTGAATAAAGACATAAACTGGCAAATCTGCGTACGCTTCTGTCCCGGCAGGTCGCCAAATGTTTAGGTTCAAACAATTTTCTGATTGCGTTTGTGTCGTGGTTTTTAATTGCGGACACGCATCACCGAACTGAGTCGCATCAACATCGCCTTCAAGTGGGACCGCAATGCTGTGCTGAAAGCGGTCTGCTTGCGCAAACTGGATACCTTTGAACGCCTCTACCGCTGCCAGTTTTTCATCCGCATCAAGAGGCGTGATGACAAGGGACTCTTTGGTCGCTTGAATGGTTGCATCGCCAATTTCCAAAGCGATTTGCTCTGGTGGTAAGGGTTGTAGTGGCTTCGGGCCGTTAGGAACGCTAGGTTTACCAGAGTCATCACTGCAAGCTGCTAAGGCAAGAGTGATGGTAATGGCTAAAGTTGAGCGATTGAGTAAAGTCATTGTTATGTCCAAAAGTCATTTGGTGCGTACACCGAAAATGTTAAACGGCATCTAACAAGCGACGTCCTGACGCTTTGGCATTAATCCGTGAATGGTTGGATGGCTTGTTGTATTGATGGCTCAAATGGTAGGACATCGGCGACAGTTTCAGTAATCGCCTTTGTAGGAAGCAGTCCTACCATCGTCTAGGGGCGGGCTCTTTATGAGAGCTAGAAACGGTAACCAAGATTTAAGGTTACTGACTCTCGAGTTTCCCCTTTGTTATAGAGAAAGGTCAGGTTGTAGTTTTTGCCGATTTGCTTATTGAAACCAGTCAAAAACGCCCATTGATTAAGATCTACACCAATGTCGTAATCGAATTCGATATCACCACTTTTTACATGCCCGTCCATTCGAGCGTCCAGTCCTTGATATTCTGCTCCGACAAAAAACTGCGTGCGATAATCGACAAGTTGATAACCCAACATCGGCTGTACAGTAACAATACCATCGCCCCAATCATCTAAGCCCTTTAAGCGAGTTTGCGAATAGGTACCAGTGACAGAAGCAAAGAATTCTTTATAGCCAACCGAAAGGGTTGTACCTATACCACGAAGGTCATATTCCAAATGCAGCGGCACGTCTAGGCGTCCGCGACTACAAAGTGCAGATAAACCATCGCAAAACTTATCACCTAATCCTGGCAGTTTATCGTTCAGCTTATCTTTTATGTACTGGCCACCTTCACCCGTGTAGGCGGCATCAACATTGGCATCGACATTAACTTTTCCGATGTAACCAAATACATTCCAAAATGGCAGGATGTTTACATCGCCACGAAGCGTCATGCTCTCAGCACTCACGATGCCGACACTGTCTTCTGGATCAAACAGTTCATTAAGGCCGATGCCTTCAATCGTGAAATCATTAAATGGAATATTCATATCTTGATTTCGATACGCTAGCGACACACCAAACGGCAGAGGCAAATCGATACCTTGACGACGAACCATATCACCCATTAAAGGAAAAACTCGGTCTAGCTTAACACTGGCTTCTTGCATGCGTGGATCAGAGACCTCATTCAAGCGTTTTTCGTCTAGTACTTGCACGCCAAGCTTATCTTCATAAATCGCTACCGGTTTTACGCTGCTCATCATTTCGAGGGGTTTATTTTTCTTTGAACCAACTATCTTGGTGTTTTTACTGGCAATCGCAATTTTGCCTGACGCTAACTTCTGGAAGAGGATCTCTTGATCGTAAGAATCCACTTGGTAGTTGTGATGTGTGAACGGTTTATCGTTGGTAATGACCATACGTTTCGGTTCACCATTAACCAACTCAATATCAACGCTTAAAAAGCGAAAGTAGGCGATATCTTGAGGAAGACCGTATTTTGAGTAATTAAAACTGATGATCACATTACCATTCTGATCCTCTTTGGCTCTTACTGATGACGGATCAAAACTCTCCGCGTAGTTTCGAAGGCGGTATTCTGTTCGTGTGAAAGCTTCGATCTCATCAAGTACTTTTTCATTTTCATCGAGTTGTTCAGGGTTGTACTTGATACGCAGATCAATGTTGCCTTTGTTATCGGTGTTCTTAACCAAGTAGACGGACGAATCGCGAACGCTATCACCGATTTTAAAACTTCGGTGGGCATGCTCGACCAAATGTTCGCCTTGAACTAGAGAGCTGATGGCCAGTTTTGGTAAATCATGACTGATACCGTATTTGTCGAACAGCGCTCGGCCTTGCTCGATTACTTCGTTGTAGGTCGTCGTCTCTTCAGCGGCGAAGCCAAAAGTGGGGGTAGTAAGCATTAGTGCGCTCGCGAGCACAGTAAGAGAAGACGTCTTGCCGGCGCGTAATTCAAAAAAACTCATGACAGTTTCCACTCTGAATAGTCTCAAACCTTCGAGACTCAGACAGTTAATGTGTCACTGAACTTCTTGTTCAGTTAGATAGATGTGTTTGCTGTGATTGACGTTGTGAATGCAGAGTTTTCGATTGCATTTCGTGAATCAATGAGAGGATTTTATGAGGTGAAGAGAAATACCGTTAATCGCTTTTGATGGATACTATCCTCGCTTTATGGATTACGGAGGAATAATGGCTAGCTCACAAACAA
This sequence comes from Vibrio sp. 2033, assembly GCF_033339735.1. Lineage (NCBI taxonomy): Bacteria > Pseudomonadati > Pseudomonadota > Gammaproteobacteria > Vibrionales > Vibrionaceae > Vibrio > Vibrio sp. 2033. Next base: position 128,345 of record NZ_JAWOVC010000014.1, on the reverse strand, counting down.
ACAGCCCCGCATAGCAGAAGCAATGCAGGGCTTTAGTTTCAAGAACGGAGGTGACGCTTAGACCGTAACGCGAACACGAAACAGATCAGTAAACAACTTGGTAATCATCAAAATGATCATAATGTTTACCAGCATCAGCAAGGGCGTTTCAATTCGATACGCTGGGGTTAAATTGAGCGCTCCTGATGTCAAGACAACCAATAAGTTAATACCTAGAATTCTGTGTACCATCAGTTTTGGTGTGGAAAATACCTTCCAAATTACGATGATGTTGATGAAGTAGAATAGCCCAAGCTGCCAAAGCTCGGTCATCATTGGCATTATGAAAATGTATTGCAATAGAATCACCGTGCCAGTGCCTATCACACCAAAAAATGCATCTTTAATAATGCTTGGTGGCATAGTAGGAACGATTGAAGAGAACACGCCTGCTAGCATCGGAAAAATGAAACCTCCAGGTACGGGCAGATAAATCCAGATCAACAAAGAAGTGACGAACATGGAGACACCTTGCAGTACCTTTCTGCCGTCTTCATTCAAATGCTGGATAAACGTTCGATGCTCGTGATGCCAAACCGTGTTTTTCTCTCTTTGCATGACATAAGCAACGTGACCAATGAGCGACGTACTCGGATTTCTAATATCAAAGCTTTGAAGTTGCTGCGTTAGCGTTGGCCAATCGATCTCACGACTTTGCGATTTATCTGCTTGTTCTAGCAATCGGTCTTGGATTTGTGCCATCTCATTTAAACGTGCACGCCATAGCTGACGATGTTCTTTCAAGTGGTAGCTGCCAGTAAGTGGTAAGCCGACCAGTTGGAATAACTTTTCTATGTTGGCTCTGTTGGTCTCAAGAGCGTCAATATCTATATCATTGGGCGATTTCATAGCGTTAAGCATCGCCTCTCTGCTGGCCTCAAAACGTTGAATGAAGTTTTGTTCTGTACTGACTGGCCAAACTAATCGGTACACAACAGAAAACGTGATTACACCAAGAATCGTCTCTTGCATGCGAAGAACAGCGAAGTGGAACGTTGCTTGACTATCAAATCCTCCCATACATGCGATGATGGAGCACACAGCAAAGCCGATAGAGAACACATAACCATACTTTTCGTCGCTCGACATAAAAATGCACGCACCTAAAAACAAGGTGAAGAAGGTGAGAAACAAAAAGCGATCTTGAGAAAACGTCGTGATGAGGAAAAAGGCATAACCGATGCCAAGGAGGGTTCCTAATAAGCGATTATGACCTTTGTTTATTGAGTGAGCGAAGCTTTCATTTAATGCCATTACCGCGACTGCGATCGCTGCCCAATACGGTTTCTCCCATTGAAACCATAAGGCAAGGCAGATCGCGATAACGATAGACAGCGCAGCTTTGATTGCTTCTTTGGTTGAGGCATTAAACATACATTCCACCGCATTATTGTTTGATGATTTTGATAGAGGCCGTCATACCAACACGTAGTTGAAAATCTTTCGGTAAGTGATCTAATTTAACTTTAATTGGAATGCGTTGAGCTAAGCGTATCCACTGAAAGTTAGGGTTCACATTGGGCAAAAGATCGTTACCAGTACTACCATCTTGCTTCGCAATGCCGTAGCCAATGCTTTTGATTTTTCCTTCCAGCACAGCTTCATTGTGCATCATTAAGGTCACGTAGGCTTTATCTTGTGGATCAACGCCAACTAAATCCGTTTCTTTGAAATATCCTTCGATCCAAAAGCTGTCTTCATCAATCAAAGCCACGACTGGGGAGTTAGCGACGACTTGAGAGCCGACGCGTAAGTTCAAATTAGTGATATAACCATTCGTTGGCGCATAAACTTTTGTGTAATCAAGGTTTAGCTTGGCTTCTTCAACATTGGCTTTCGCGAGCTCTACGTTGGCAACGGCTGTCTCCACCGCATTGTCTAGGTTATTCAATGTCAGTACAGGTACAGCGCCAGGTGTGCGCTTTTCTAACTTAAGTGCTCGCTGCTCTTCATTTTTGGCCTTTGCTAGTAATGCAATGGCTTGCTTTTGAGCTGCTAGCGCTTTGTGGTACGCCGCTTTATAGATGCTTGGGTCAATCTCAAACAGCAAATCGCCTTGTTTCACTTGCGAATTGTCTTCAACGTAGACTTGGATGATTTGTCCTGTCACGCGGGGGGTTATAGAAACGATGTGCGCGCTAACTTGGCCATCTCTAGTCCATGGGTTGTCAGTGTATGATTGGTAGTAGCTGAAAATCACGGTGCCAGCGGAACACAGTAGTAGCAGTGTGATGAGATAACGTTTTATCACGGAATTTGCCTCAAAATATGGTAATGAATCGACCAATAACGCCAGTAAAAATCACAATTAGGCTTAGCTCAGCGAGCGCAGGAAATGCAACGTATTTGTGGAGTCCCAGTTTTGTTGCAACGGTTCCAACCAAAATGGTGAGCATGTAAGCCAATGCAATAACCAGCAACAAGGGAGGGAAGTAAACTTCGCCCCACACAAGTTCATGTGGCATTGAGTTCATGGTGTTTTTCTCTATTAACTTGATGAATGTAAAGATAAGGCAAGTGATGGCATCAGTGATAATCGCTTTTGTAGGATCTAATCCATCAAGAGAAAGGTGTCATGCGCTATATAGAGGGAATAGCGCAACAAAGTAGCTTTTTGGACAGTGAACATAAAAATAAATTTATTTTCCAATTTATTTGATGCTCATTTAATACCACTAAGTTATTAAATTTTCGACAATTATTGTTCAATGTTTGCTTTTGAATATGCGAAGTGATGGTTTCATCCTTCAAATGGGATTACGAGTTGTGAGGTTTTGTTTCTAATATTCGCTTCGAAGCAAACGAGATGCTTTTAAATTAAATAATCCAACAAATATGAGTGACAGATTATTCGTTAGATTATTTGAGTTTTATATTTATTAGTAAGAGTAAAATTGTCATGGAAATTATTTCTAACCTTTTTGACATGGCACCATTTGTTGCTCTCTTTATTACGCTCTCTCTCGGTTATATGGTAGGTAAAATTACCATTGGTCGATTTGTTCTTGGCGGTGTTGCCGGAACATTATTAATGGGTGTAATTATTGGGCAATTTGGTGTTCATATTGATCCCGGCGTAAAAAGCATTTTCTTTGCGCTCTTTATTTACGCTGTAGGGTATCAAGGTGGTGCGCAGTTCTTCAAAGCATTGAACTTTAGAACCATCAACATTCTACTTTCCGCTGTAGTGATGACGGTGTCTGGCCTGCTTTGTGTACTAGCAGCAGCTTGGATGTTCGATCTAGACAGAGGTACGGCAGCAGGCCTTGCAGCTGGTGGTTTGACTCAATCGGCAATCATCGGTACAGCGGGTGATGCGATCGCACGTCTTGGGGGTGTGACAGAAGAAGCTAAGCACCTAATGCAGACCAATGTCGCAGTAGGCTACGCAGTTACGTACATCTTTGGTTCGCTTGGTCCAATTCTGATGGTGACATGGGTATTCCCAACACTGATGAAGTGGGATATCCGAGCAGAAGCGATTGCTCTAGAAGAGAAAAATTCAAATGGTAAGCGTGATTTAGCGCCGGGTGAGTTCAACGCTGTCACAGCGCTGGTTACACGAGCATTTAAAGTGAGCAAAGATGGTGGGCTAGCAGGCAAAACCTTAGCTCAGTTAAACCAACACGCTCTGGCTGCTTGTATTGAATTGATTCAACGCGATGGCAAAGTGCTAGACGTGGACAAATTCACAGCCCTGAAAGAAGGGGATGTCATTGTCGTAACAGGTCGCCGTAATGCAGTGCATCAGCTGCAAGATGGTTTGGCTGACAATGAGATTGCACTTCCAGAAGGCTATGAAGTTATTGAAGAAAACCGTCAACTGATCGCAGACAACCGCAAACTGATTGGTAAGTCGCTGCAAGAAATTAAAGAGGCTTCGAACCAAGGCTCTATGCGCGGTATTTATGTGACGGATTACATTCGTGAAGGCAGCTCTATCGAAATGACGCCGGATCTTGTGGTGAAGAAAAACGACGTCATCCAGCTTACAGGTACCGCAAAAGACATCAATCGCGTTGAGAAAAACATTGGTCAGCGAATGGGCTCAGCAAACGTGACTGACTTAGTCGTGCTTGGTATGGGCATGGTGGTTGGCCTATTAATTGGTCTAATCAGTTTTAAGATTGCTGGTATTCCCGTCACTATCGGTTCTGGTGCAGGTTGTTTGATCTCAGGTTTGATTGTCGGTTGGTTGCGTAGCCGCAATCCGCATGTTGCTCAGTTTCCTATGGGTGCCGCGAACTTTATTCGAGATTTCGGTTTGGCAGCATTTGTGGGCATTGTTGGCCTTGAGGCTGGGCCTCAAGCGGTCGACACCATCAAAGAACACGGTATGTCTCTGTTGTTCCTTGGCATGGGTGTAACGATTATCCCTCAGATTATTTCGTTCTTCTTCTCATATTTTGTATTGAAGATTAAGAATCCAGTTGAAGCACTTGGCTGTGTTACAGGTGGACGAAGTGCAAACCCAGCATTTGCGGCTTTAATGGAAAAAACAGGTAATGCAACGCCAGTATTCTCATTCACCGTGACTTATGCAGTCGCCAATGTACTGCTCACCCTATGGGGTCCAATTATTGTCGGCATTATTACTTTAAACGCAGGCATGTAATTTAAATAAATTCGAACACTCTTATCGCCTAATTAAATAGGCGGTAGGGGAAGTATTATCCAAATTTTACTAAATAATAGATTCAGGTAAATATTATGACTACGCAAAACACAACAATTGATTTTTCAAAATTAGCAGATTTAAGCCCATTTGAATTAAAAGATAAACTAATTGAAGTGGCACAAACTGTTCCTGACCGCGCTTTATTAGATGCAGGTCGTGGTAATCCTAATTTTCTTGCGACACTACCGCGTAAAGCGTTCATTCGTTTGGGTGAGTTCGCAATATTGGAAGCCGAGCGCACTTACTCATACCTAGATGGTGGCTTCGGTGGCATTCCTGATGGTGTGGGCATTGTTGAGCGTTTCGACACGTTTGCAAACGACAATAAGAAAGACCAAGGCGTGCAGTTCTTGGAAAAGTCGTTGAGCTACGCAAAAGACCGTTTGGGTCTAGAGAAACAAGCTTTCTTGAATGAGCTGGTTAACGCATACCTTGCATGTAACTACCCAGTGCCACCACGTATGCTGACGAACATCGAAACCGTTGTGAAGCAATACATTGCAGAAGAGATGTACGGCCCAATGCCAATGACGACAGACTTCGATCTGTTTGCAACTGAAGGCGGTACGGCGTCTATGACGTACACCTTCCAAACTATGTTCAACAACGGTTTGTTGAAGAAAGGTGACAAGGTAGCGCTAATCACTCCAATCTTTACGCCGTACCTAGAGATCCCAGAACTGAGTGAATACGAACTGGAGATCGTTGAGCTACGTCTGGATGAGACAACATGGCAACTGCCGATGTCTGAAATCGAAAAGCTTGCAGATACAGGCATCAAACTGCTTTGTGTCGTGAACCCAGCAAACCCAGCGTCTGTGAAGTTCTCTGACGAAACTCTAGATAACCTATCAAACTTCGTAAACAACGAACGTAGCGACCTGTTCATCGTGACTGACGATGTATACGGCACATTTGCGGACGACTTTGTCTCACTGTTTGCGAAACTGCCATACAACACGCTTTGTGTGTACTCGTTCTCTAAGTACTTCGGTGCAACAGGCTGGCGTTTAGGCTCGATTGCAATTCAACACAACAACGTGTTTGACGATGCAATGCGCAGCCTTCCTGAAGCGCGTCAACTTGAGTTGGACGATCGTTACAAAACGCTGACTCCGGAACCTCGTGAGATTAAGTTTATTGACCGTATCGTAGCAGATAGCCGCAGCGTAGCGCTTAACCACACAGCAGGTTTGTCTCTTCCTCAACAAGTTCAAATGGCGCTGTTCTCTTTGAACTGCTTGATGGACTCGGAACAAAACTACAAAGAAGCATGTAAACGCATCATCCGCGAGCGTTACAAAACTCTGTACAAAAACATGGGTGTAGAAATTGAAGAAAACAAAGATCGTGTGGACTACTACACACTGCTTGAGCTCGACACTCTGGGCGGCAAATTGTACGGACCAGCCTTCGTTGAATGGTTCAAAGCGAGCGAGAAAGGCAAAGACTTCCTGTTCCGCCTTGCACATGAAACCGGCGTTATCCTACTTCCAGGCCAAGGCTTCGATGTAGTACACGCATCAGTTCGAGTTTCACTAGCAAACCTTACTCACCACGAATACGAGCTTATCGGTCGTGCAACACGCAAAGTGTTGGATGAGTACTTTGCTGAATTCCAAGGCTAATTAATCCAGCCTGATTAAGAATAAGCCTCGGCGTTGTCGAGGCTATTCCGACCAAATAAGCACAGTGCGCGATATTGTGTTTATTTAGTCGCCAAGCTAACAAACTTCTCAATTAAGAGTGACTTATGAAAAGCATTATTTCTATTCAATCTCATGTGGTTTATGGCCACGCAGGAAACAGTTCTGCCGTCTTCCCGATGCAGAGAATGGGCCTCGAAGTCTGGCCAATTCACACGGTTCAGTTTTCAAATCACACTCAGTACCAGCAAGGTTGGACTGGACAGAAGTTTGGGGCAGATGAAATTCATTCTCTAATGAGAGGCTTAGATAACATTGAGAAGTTAGGCGAATGTGGCGCGATACTGTCCGGTTATCAAGGCAGCGCAGAGCAATGTCGAGCGGTGGCCGAAGCGGTAAGTTTAGTCAAATCGCGTAACCATAGTGCACTGTATGTGTGTGACCCAGTTATGGGTGATCCAGACAAAGGTTGCATTGTGGCAGACGGTGTCAAAGAAGCGATAAGCCATAGCTTGTTGCCCATCGCTGATGTGATTGTTCCTAACCAGTTTGAACTGAGCGAGTTAACAGGTGTGAAAATTGACTCTCTTTATGATGCGGTCACTGCATGTAAAAAAGCCCTAGAGCTGGGACCGAAAATGGTATTGGTGAAACATCTGCATGCACTAACAGATGACGCCTTCAGTATGATTTTAGCCACGCCGAAAGCAAGCTATTTGGCCCAACGCCCTAGTGTTGAATTTGCTATGCAGCCAGTCGGTGTCGGTGATTTGATTTCTGCGATTTTTACTTCTTGTTTGGTGAAGAAGATGTCTCCTGTCGCAGCCTTTCGTCATACACATAACGCCGTTTACGGTGTATTGGAGATCACCAAAGGCTATGGCACATGGGAGCTACAGACGATCAATGCCCAATACGAATTTGTCGAACCGACGCATGAGTTCAACGTCGTGAAAATTGCTTAGCGCAGTACCTAATTAACGGAGAAGCGTAAAGTTAGCATATAGAAACTTGGCATAATTGCTTTGATGGATAGCATCCTACAATCGCGATTATGGGGTTTAGCCGTGCCTAGCTATAGTAACTCCACACAACGAAACGGACTTCATTTTGACCCAATTAACTTCAAACTGAGTCTCTGGTCATACGCCAGAGAACATTAAATGAGACTGATTATGAATCGTTTAATTTCCTCTGGTGTGACGGTTGTACTTTCGCTGCTGATAGTAGCTTGTAGTTCACCCCATACGCTGGATGTTCGTGTTTCTCAAAGCAACTATAAAGATGTCGAGATCGCGAGTTCGACACCAAATGAGCCACTTCGAATGTGGGCCAATGAAGCGCCGGATTTTCTCTACTCAGCGCACAATCAAACCACACCGATCAAAGTAGAGGGTGAACAGCTCAATATTTTGGCCTTATCGGGTGGTGGCGTAAACGGCGCATACGGGGCCGGCGTTTTGATGGGGCTACAGGAAAAGGGGGAGCTAAAAGATTATGCCATCATTACTGGAGTCAGTGCGGGTGCCCTAATCGCTCCTTTTGTTTTCATTGGCGGTGATGCGATGCCAAAGATGAAAGAAGTCATGCTCAACATCAATGATAAGAATATTTTGGGTAAGAAGAACTTCTTAAATACCCTGTTTAAGGACGCGTTTACCGATGGTGAGAACCTCTATGAATTCATCGCAGACGCTTACCCTGAGCCCATGATCGAGGCGATGGCGCAGCAACACCGCAATGGTAAACGCCTCTTTATTGGCAGTACCCATTTTGATTCAGGCGAACTGGTGATTTGGAATATTGGTGCGATTGCGAACAGTGATTTAGCAGACAAATCTGAACTTATTTACAAGGTGCTTGCTGCGAGCGCATCGATCCCTGGTGTTTTCCCTCCACAATTTATCGATGTTGAACATGATGGAGAAACACTTGAGGAGTTACACGTAGATGGCGGTCTCGCAGCGCAGGTGTTCTTTAATCCGTCTAACTTCAACTATCAACAAATCTCAGATGCTTTGGGGTTAGAAAAAGCGCCTCAGTTGGATGTGATTCGCAATGGTGCGTTAAAAGCGCCGTATCGTCCACTAAAAGACAAAGGTTTGGACTTGGTATCGAAAAGTGTCTCAAGCCTTACGCTAGCGCAAACTCGTGGTGATCTCTATCGAATGAAATACATCAGTGAAATCAACGATATCGAGATGCAGTTTACCTACATTGATCAAGATTTCAGATACGCCAAAGTAACGAAAGATATGTTCGATCACCGCTACTTGCTGACGATTTACGAATATGGATTCAAAAAAGCCACCCAAGGGCAACTTTGGGTAACTGAACTCCCTTAATACAGGAAAACGATACAATGAAAAAAGCCGTTCTTACACTCATGATGCTTACCGCTTCCGCGACTGCATTCGCCCAAAGTGGAGCCCATCTTGACCAGCAAAAAGTGGATAGTGATATGCAGCAACTGTCTGCAATCAAAGAAGAAGGTGCAGCCTTTATCATGATTGACGAGAACTCGAGTTACGTGGCGGTCGAGTTCGTGGGAAAGTGGGAAGAGATCAACAACTATGTGTCACACAAAGAAGCGAAACAACGTAAATTGGAAAAAGTGAACAAGCAGTTCGTGTACTCTCAGGCCGGTGAAACGTTGGAGTCACTTGAGCAAAAAGTCGTTGACCACATTTACGCTGATCAACCTAAATATTTCAGTGTCGATGTCTACCGCGATTACCATGGTGACTCAGGAGAATTCAACTATTTAGCTCGTGTCGTTGAGTACAACTAAGTTAGAGAAAACCTACTGAAGCTAGTAGGTTTTTTTGTGTCGTCGAGAAGGAATTCAAACGCAGATTGTTTCCGTTACCAAGTAGCAATTCTACGATCTTGTGGTAATTTAATTAGATAACTCTAAAAAGTAAGCACAACCTATGAATTTTAGTTTTGAACAACTTCTCGCGTTCGTAACCGTTTATGAACAGCTTTCGTTTAGTAAGGCGGCGGTCAAACTCAATAAGCACCGAACCACAATAGGGCAGGTGATTACCAATCTTGAAGATCAACTGGCGGTCAACCTGTTTGAGCGAGTGGGGCGCTCGGTAGAACCGACAGAAGATGGTCATCTTCTTTACCACTATGCTAAGCAAACCATCGAACAAGCACGTACTTTCGATAAAGTCGCATTAAGTCTAGCTTACGGTGGGTTAGAGAATGTTAGTATCGCCTATTCAAGCGCTATACCACACCGTTTTCTTGTATTGCTTCGTATTCAATTAGCAGCAGATTTTCCGATGATGCGAGTTAACTTTCTTGTTCGTAATCGCAACGAAATTAAAGAGGGTTTACAGAATGGTGATTATCAATTCGGTATTGTCAATGTGCATGATAGTCGAGCAATACATAGTCTGGATGCGACGTTTTTAGGTCATTTTGAATTTGTTCCTTTCGTCCAGAAAGGTGGTGAACTCGCTTCTATGGCACCAGATCGAGTATTGACAGCCTTGAGGAATAGTAAACAATTTGTACTGCGGTCTCTTATTGAAGAGGGAATGGGCGAAAAAGTCATCGTAAGTTCGAACCATGAAGAGGTCGACCAATTGGCCCTTGTAGTGAAAATGGTTGAAGCAGGTTTAGGATGGGCGATTCTCCCCAGAACGTTTGCCCATTCGGAGTTTTCTAATAATCATATAGAGCCAGTGGAAGCTTCTGAATTATTGGAAGGTTTTAAGTTTGGTTTTGGCCTATGGTGCCAACCCTCTAAGCAAGTTGGTGATGTAAAAAATTCAATCATGAAGGTCGTTACAGAATACCGAGAGAAAATAATCCGTGATATGACTTAGCGGCGACATGTATCCTGCTCATCCCTATCAACAACAAGACTCAATGTGAGTCTTGTTTTTTTGTGTCTGAAAAACGTTATCTTTCTAGCGAAGACTAATGTCTATTGGAAGGATATAACCCTCTATATGAGAGTATGGAGTCCATAGTTTTTGGCTTAATCTAATCTCGCTCAATGGGTAAGCCCAGAGCAAAAAGTGTTTTTACCATATGTCCGCTGCAAGGACGCAGATTTTCAGCCGGGTTTAGTTACCCGGCTTTTTTTATAGTAATAGAAAATGTCAGCTGTCACCCCAAGCTCTCTGTTACAACTGGCTTGTTACTTCGCTTAGCAATCCAGTACGCAACGCTACCCCAAAGCACAGTGAGTGACCAAAGTGCCGTCCAATGTAGAGCGACTTGTTGCCAGGTTGCCCCCATTTGGTTTAGCGCTAAGAAAGCTTTGATCGCCCAAGTGCTTGGGCTTAAATCAGCAATCCATAGTAAGGGAGTAGGTATGGCTTCAATCGGCCAAATAAAACCAGCCAAGAAAATGAGCGGCATAGAGCTCACTAAGACGACTAAGGTGACAAGTTCACGCCGAGGTAATAAGTAACCTAGCCAGAAGCCTAGTCCGCAACAACCTAAAAAGAACGGTAACAACATAGCCAGCAATTCGCCCGCGTTGGCGATATGGTTTACGTTTAAGCGTTCGAAGCTAAAACCAAAATAATAGGCGCCGAGTAAATAATAAATTGCCACAAATACTAACGTTCTCACAAGCAGCAGCGATCCCGTTGATACTTGTGACCAATAGCCACGACCATGACGCTGTGTTCCCGTTTGCAATCCAACCGCCATGATCAACGTTTGTTGTAAAATCAGAACAAATACTGCCGGAACTACGTATTCGATGTAACCCATGGTTGGGTTGAACGTCGGTTTCATATTAAGCTTAATAGCAGAGTAATTATGGCTAGCCATACTCATGGGCACACCATCTATCACCATTTTACTGACTTTCACTTGGGCCCCTAATGTGCCTCCCGCTTGGGCCAATCCTTCTACCACGGTTCCGTACACGAGAAAATACGAGGCGTCCGCAGCGTAGGCCAGAGTCGGGCTTTTACCTAGCATTAGGTCTTTGTAAAAGTGTTCTGGTATGACTAAAAAACCGGTGATCTCTCGTTGTAAAAATGCTTGCTTTGCATCGGCAATCGTATGAAGTCGAGTGACTACGTTGACTTGTGGGGTGGCATCAACCATACGTTCCAGCTTTAAACTCGTCTGACTACCATCTAGATTAACAATCGCGATTGGTTGTTCACGAGGCGTTTGTTGTGCATAAGGCAAAGGGTATAAAAACGAGTAAAATACGACACCACCAAACACGGTCAACGTAACGACTGGATTGGTTAGAACGGCCTTAAGTTCCGCTTTAATCAGTTGCCACAATGTCATACCGCCTCCTTCGCTTGGCGTGTTGATGAAGCTGTTCGACGTTTACCCATCAAGGCTGCGGTAATGAGCAGAGGCATAACGTAACCAATCATAGGCCATAGCGAGCTTAAAGATTGCGCGGCCGATGCTCCATAGCTTGCTTGACTCACTTGTACTTCAATGTAATGGGTAATCGGCAATAATGAACGCCATGCATAAGCGAGCGTGTTCATGTCAGAAACTGGGAATGTAATTCCCATGAACGCGAAGCTTGGAGCCGTAAATGCGCCAGCAAAACTCATCGCACGTGCAGGATCCATCGACAAGAAGAAGAACAACGCTCCCATAATGATACAGGCGATAACCGTCGCCAATTGTGCTAATAGCATAACCACAAAACTGCCTTCCATTGGCCAATCAAGCACGGAATAAAACCAGTACAAGAACAACGCACCTTGCGCCATAAAGACCGGAATGTACTGACTTAATAAGGTAGTGAGCCTGGCGTATGGCTTTTCGCCCAAAAATGCAAAGCCATTCTTTCCACCATAAATGCGAAAGTGCGCGGCAAGAATCAAAATAGTGCTTACTACAATACATATTTGCCAAATGGCTGGCACGATAGCCGTTACCAAAAATTGTGCGTAGTTATTGTTACGGTTAAATAATGCGGTTATTTGTGTCGACACGGGTACAGCTTGTCCAGCCGCTGCTAACGTTGTGGTGTTACCCTTAGCCAAGTTTCCCATTACTTCAACCTGAGCGTCGAAATAGCCTTGTGCTTGCGCAACGGCAGAGTTGATCAGTTTCGCTACCAAAATGTACTGACTGTTGTAAAAGACAGAAAGTTGAGGTTGGCGGTGTTGGAGAATATCTTGGTCGAACTTAGATGGGATGACCGCGTAAGCGTAGATATCGCCTTCAATCATCGCATTTTTTGCTTCGCTTGCACTGGTGTAGTGATAGTTGACAGCCAGACTCGACGACGCATCCAAAGATTGAATGAGCTTTCGAGAAAGTTGGGAATGTTGTAGATCAACCACACCGATTGGCAGATCCCGGGCAATGCCCGCAGAGAACACTCCCCAAATCATCATCGCGAGCAAAATCGGTATCCAAGTAAGGCACGAAAGCAACCACTTGTCTCGTCGTAAGATATGCCGCTGTGAAATCTTAATCGTCATAGCATTAACCTAGTGGTTGTGATTAAAGTTCAACGACAACACTCATTCCCATACGCAGTTCAGGTTCGGGTTGAGCTGGACGAGCTTCTACTTCAAAGGTACGAAGATCAAAACCTTGAGAAGCATCGGTTGCTCTCCACGTTGCAAAGTCACCCATAACGGCAACATGCGTTACTTTGAACTCAACATTTTTGTTTAAGGCAGGCAAATAGGCATCAAAGGTTGCTCCTTTTTTAAAGTGTTGAAGGTAATCTTCACGCACATTAAGTGTCGCCCAGGCATCTTCTGTATCTATCACAGTAACAACCGGGAAGCCCTGAGGTGCTAATTCACCACTTTGAAGTAGAACTTGAGAGACTTCGCCGTCAAACCAGCTGTAGATCTGAGTATCTTTCGCGTACGCTTCTACTTCGGCTACGGCACCTGATGCCATGCGCGCTTTTTCCGCCGCAGCCACTTTGGTTTCACTTCTAGCGCCTTCTTTTGCCATTTCGTACATTTGAAACGCGGCACTTTCTGTGTATTTCGCTGCTTGCCACTGAGTTAAAGCTTCATCGCGTTTTTGTTCTGCAACCACGCCATCGTTATAAAGGTTATTCACACGATTGTAGGTTTTTTCCATTAAATTCGCAGCGACTTTGGCTTTCATCCACTGATCTTTTGCTGCTTGGATTTGTTGCTCACGTGCGCCTTTCTCAGCTTCTTGAGCTAAGGCGTCCGCCGCTTTTTCACCTGCTTTTGCTTGTTCTAACTTCGCTTCAATTTCAGGACTATGAAGGGTAAAAATAAGCTGACCTTTCTCTACATCGTCGCCTTTACGTACCATGACCTCATCAATACGCCCTGGGACTTTTGAGGAAATGCTGTATTGCTGGGCTTCAATTAATCCCTGTAAGCGGATCGGTTCTGGTTGATAGGCTTGGTAAAATTGATACCCAACCCAAGAGGCAACACCCAAAGCACAAAGTGAGAGTAAAACGGGTTTTAGTGATTTAGCTGCCATGATTTATTTCACCTCTTTGGATGTTGAAGCAGGGATATAAGCGGTATTTTGATATTGTTCGAAGCTGTTCATTTCACTGCTCAATGCGAGTAGCTTGGTTAAAGATATTAAATAGCGGAAACGCGCCGCTGAACGTTGTGTTTCTATACTCGCGACATAAAGTTGTGCATCCACAACATCCAGAGAAGACGACAGACCCTGAGTAAATGCTTTTTCACGCAAGCGCAGGTTTTCGTTAGCGAGTTCAATGCTAGATGCGAGCCCTTGTACTTCATCAATGGCTTGCTGAGCCTCCAAGTATGTCTTTTGGACTAACAGCGATAAGTCTTGTTTGGCTTGGGACTTTAATGAGTCGACCTGCGAGACGACGCTTTGAGCGGCTTTGACTTTTTCGCTTCGCCCTGATGATTCAATCAGTGGAATGCTGACACCAACACCAACTAACCAGTCAGGCTTCATTTGGCTTGCGAGAGAATCGTCTTCATACAAGCTGTAGTCGCCGTAAAGATAAACTTCAGGGTAGTATTTCCCTTTTTCTGCTTTGATTAAGCTAGAGGCTTGTTTGTGTTTAGCGCTCAGAAGTTCTAACCCCGGATAGGTAAGCAACGTTTGATCGACAAAAGCGCTAAGAGGGGGAAGACTGTCGTTGATAAACAAAGATTCAGCGGGCTCTACGGCGTCATCTTGTGCGAGTAATTTACCTAATGCAGCCTGAGCGATACTCAAATCGCTGGCAGCTTTACGTGTTTCTACGGATGCTTTATCTAAAGAAGCCTCGGCTTGCAGGCGCTCAACGTGCGCGATTTGTCCTTGCTCTTCAAGCTTAATGGCAAAATCTCGATGCTTTTTTAGCCCAGCTTCAACCGCTTGCCGCGTTGCGAGTACTTCCTTTGCCAGTACGACAGAAAAGTAGTACTTCGATAAATCTTCAAAACGCGCTTGTTGTTCCATTAAAAGCTGACTTTTCGCCTCATCCGTTTTGCCTTCTGCTGCTGATTGAGCCGCAGAAATTCTACCACCAGTAAAAATTGGCCAAATGGCACGAATAGACGAAGAGAAAATATCGCGCTCGGTTATGGTCGAAGTGGTATTAGCTAAGGCACCAAAAATAGGCTGAAAAGCAGGAGGTACGTTAATGTGTGCTCCTGTGCTGTCTAGAATCTGTTTTCCCGAAAGCGTGATATCGGTATCTAAACGCGTGTAATTCGCGCCAATGGTAACTTGAGGTAAGTTGAGATTGCTGGTGGCACTCTCTTGGTATTGGTAGTTCTCGACGTTTGAGCGTTGAGCTTTAAGAGAATAGTTGTTTTCTAGCAATAGCTGCCATGCGGTATCAAAAGTGATCGGTGCCGCATGACAGGCAAGGGAAATCGAGCTGCTAAGTAAGCCCAGTATCCAAAACTTTCCTGTTTTTTTCATAATGGCTGCTTTGTCGTAGAGTATTAGCTCTAATATAAAGGATTCGTAACTGCGTGTTAAGTAGGAGGGAAAATTGGGCAGTAGTATGCGCCCAGTCATATTTGTGCTGGGCGCGGGAGATGTTACAAATTTATTTCGTATATGGACAGTGAAACTCCGCTCTCCACTCGAGCTGACGAGAACCTCGCATCGTATTCAATAGATCTTTTCCACTCATTTGAGGGAACGATAACAGGACTTTGAGATCAGAAGTACCGCCTCCGTTTTTTTCATAAGCCCTGACGTGTGTAAATGTTGAATACATATTCTCTGACAGCATCGCCTTATTCAGGCATATTCCAAAGGTATCGCGTTCCATGTTTGGTGTTCCTTCTAACTATAAATGCACCTCTGTTTATAGTTTTCCAGTTTTCAGATGGTGTCTAAGTGTTTGTCATATAGTCAGTATTTGTGTTTTGTTTTATTTTTGTCCAAACCACTGACATCAATGTTGAGCTTTTAATAGACTTCCAGCTTCACTGCTTTCAAACCGAAACTCTCATTGGTTTCGTTGATTAAAAATTATACGTTGTAAAGTCTAAAAACGCCTCAAAAACCGCTAAAATCGATGTGATCGCGATCATGATTTTAAGGGCAATTTATGTATGGAATTGAGTATCAGAGAGGAATGCTAAATTTGGTGAATGGTTGTAATTTTATGTTTCAGCTCGTCGATTAATTAACCGTAAACTCTGCGGTTTGTTTGCCTTCCTCACAGATTTATCACCGCGACAACGTCATGCTGTTAACTGAGTGTTAACGTTACGCTCAAGAGTGAATCACAAGGATGTATCAATGAGTTGGAAAACCATCAGCTTTCGTAAGCGGATGCTCATTATCATGACGCTATCGGGGTTGATAGAGCTGTTATTGCTTGTCGCCGCGGGGTTCACTTATCTCAAAATCAATCAAGAGCAAGAAATGGGAGAAAAAGCACTGGGTGTTGCCCGTTTTTTAGCGAACTCAGCGGTTGTTCGTGAAATGATCGAAACCCAAAACCCCCAGCCATACCAACTTCGCTTTAGAGAATTAACCGAAGCCATAGGTGCTGCTTTCATCGTTATTGGCGACCATAAGGGAGTACGCTTAATCCACCCTGTTGATGAGCGGTTGGGCAAGCCAATGAGAGGTGGCGACAATCGTCGAGCGCTAGAACGGGGATTGTCTTATGTTTCGACGGCACAGGGCTCGTTAGGTTATTCAGTTCGTGGTAAAGCTGCGATTTTTGACGAGCAAGGGAACATCATTGGTGTGGTTTCGGTTGGCTATTTGCTCGACCGACTGCAAGACCGCATCGAACCATTTTTGGCCTTTTTGATTTTAATGGTCATCGTAGTTGTCGTCGCTAATGCCATTGTATCCAATTATGCGTCGAGAAAGTTTCAGCGCGCCATTTTAGGCTTTGAGCCTGAAGAGATAGGGCGGTTGTACGGCGAATTAGAAGTGACGATGAGCACCATCAAAGAGGGCGTGTTAAGCATTGATGCCCAAGGGATACTTCGCTCGATAAATCGTAGTGCCTGCCAGATTCTCGGTATTGATAGAGAATCAGCGCTCAATAAACCTTTGACTGACACGCTGCGTGATAGCGATCTATATACAGTGTTAGAAAGCGGGCAGGAAGATCATGATATTGAAATATTCCTTAATCATAAGCGCCTGATTGCAAATCGCTCTCCAATTTATGTTGATGGAAAAATCGTGGGGGCGGTATCGAGTTTCCGTTTAAGGGATGAAATCAATGATCTAACCGAGCAGCTATCACAAACCAAGGAGTATGCAGATTTGTTACGTTCGCAGACCCATGAGCATCGCAATAAGCTCAACACCATTAGTGGGCTCGTACAAATGGGTGAACTTGATGCGGTGCAAAAGTTAATTGGACAAGAAACCGCACACTATCAGGCAATGATTGAGTTTTTAAGAGATACCGTTAAAGACCCGCTAATTGCAGGTATGTTGCTTGGAAAAACTGAACGTGCTCGCGAGTTAGGCTTACAACTGGTGGTTGAGGAAGGCAGTCGTCTGGAGCCCCTGCCTGAGTGGCTAAATTCGGAAGACCTAGTCACAATTTTGGGTAATTTGATTGATAACGCTTTCGATGCCACGTTAACTTCAATTCGCGATGAATCAAATGTTGCGTCAGAACGCAGAAACATTGATGTGTCCGTTAGCGATTACGGAAATGAAGTGATACTTGAGGTGATAGATCATGGCTGTGGCCTCCCAAAAACAATGGATCCACAAACATTATTTACAAAAGGCGTTTCGACGAAATCTCGTCAAAATCGAGGTGTTGGGTTACACCTTGTCAATCAGCTTGCTACTCGATATCACGGCCATGTTGAGATGATACCCAATACAAATTATGGGACAAGAATAACGGTGTACTTACCCAAGGAAGAACAATTATGAGTATGGCGACTCGCGTAATGATCATTGAAGATGATCTGGCTATTGCTGAGCTGCACCACAAATACTTAAGCCAACTGACAGGTTTGGAAGTGGTTGGAATTGCGACCACGAGAATGGAAGCAGAAATGCAACTCGACATTCTTAAGCCAGATTTACTATTGATGGATGTCTATCTTCCCGATGGCACAGGGCTTGAGATACTAAATACACTGCGTGCAAGTAACCAAACGTGTGATGTCATTTTGATTACAGCCGCAAGGGATGTCGATACATTACAACAGGCGATGAGGGGTGGCGTTGTCGATTACCTGTTAAAACCAGTGATGTTTCCACGCTTAGATGCCGCACTGAAAAAGTATGTGTCCCAACGCCAACAACTAGACATCGTAGAGAGTTTGGATCAGAACCTCGTTGATAAAATGCTGCAGTCTCACGCCAATCAAGACAACTTGCCGAACCGATTACCAAAAGGGATTGATGGTGTAACCCTAGACAAGATCAGGGAGTTGTTCCCAAATGGCAGTGCGCTGACCGCTGATGAGGCAGGCGAAAAGATCGGCGCGAGCCGAACAACGGCGAGGCGCTATTTGGAGTATCTTATCAGCACTGGTGAACTAGAGGCTGATTTAAACTATGGCTCTGTTGGTAGGCCAGAAAGGTGCTATAAAAAAGTGACACGGTAGCGTTTATATTGATGCTCTATGCAAAATAAAAAGCGATGGCTTATTGTAGAAACCATCGCTTTACAAATTACTGCTGTTCCGCTCTAAGAGGTTAGAAGTTGTATTCTAACTTCGCTTCGATAGAGCGCTCAGCGCCAAACCAACAGTTATTTTTGTCGTAACAAGAATAGTATTCTTTATCGAATAGATTGCTTGCAGAAAGCGTGACGCTAGCCCCTTTCATTGATTCAGATACCGTTGAGAAATCGTAACTTGCTGCCAAATCAAACAAGGTGTAGTCCGGTACTTTTTGACTATTCTGTGCATCAATTTGTGCTTCTCCGACATAGCGAACGCCAGCACTGGTACGAAGGCCTGAAAGATTTCCTTCAAAGAAGTAATTTGCCCATAGAGAGGCCGTTTGCTCAGGTACCCAAACCGGCGTTTTACCTTCTTGGTTGTAATAACTGTCCTCGGTAATCTCCATATCGGTATATGTATAGCCTAGAGTGAAATCAGCTTGTGCTGTGGCTTGCCATTTCGCCTCAAGTTCAATACCTTGTGATACCACTTCGCCCGCTTGATAGTTCGGTGCATATGGATTATTCGGATCGGTCAAGATCGCGTTTTTCTTCGTAATATGGAAGAGTGCTAAGTTACCTGAGATATCACCAGATAATGGGGCGTATTTAAAGCCTAACTCCCATTGATGACCGGTTGATGGCTCAAATGCTTTACCAGAAGAGTCGGCACCCGCAATTGGCTCAAAACTTTCCGAGTAAGTAAGATATGGCGAGAGACCAAAGTCTAGCTCATACAAACCACCGACTCGGAAAGATACGTTGGTATCGTCTAACTCTTCCTTGCTGTTGGATACTGCTCCTAGATAATCGCTAACGGCGTCTGTATTTGAATCGTATTTATCCCAACGAAGACCTGCAATCATTACAAGTTGGTCGTAACGAACTTGATCTTGGAAATAAACGCCAATCTGCTTCGTTTTGATATCTAAGTTTTGTTTGTATTGGAAATTCAGTGCATTACGATCAATGCTGTTGTGGTCAGGATTAAAAATGTCCTGAGTTAGCGAATACCCAAGCGTGTCTTTGTATTTTACATCTGAATCTAGATACTGATAATCAAGCCCGAACAATAAGTTATGTTCAAAATTTCCTGTTTTAACGTAGCCCGATAGTTGGTTGTCAATCACAAAGGATTTGGACTTTTCATCGGTTAAATAGGCATTTCGACCAACGGTACGGTTATCCGCTTCAAGTGCACCGTTATATGTGTTTTCCTGATAGGCATCGGCGGTCATGTAGCGGGCATTCTGTAGAAATTGCCAATTGTTGTTAAAGTCGTGTTGGACTTTGTAACCCATCATCAGAACTTCGCGTTCGTAAGTGTTCCAGTCCTCATCCCCCAAATAAGTGCTTGGTGACATCGAGCCAAGTGGGTTTTTAATCACTGAGCCAGACGCAGGCACAGTCGTGTAGATACCTGCTGATGGATCATTTTGATAGTAAACATTCACGTTCACTAATGTGCTTTCTGTCGCTTGCCAATTGAAAGATGGGGCGAGTACATAACGTTCGTCTTCAGACGTATCGGCTTGACCATCTCGCTGTTTAGCTAGGCCTACAATACGGTAATCCACATTAGAATCACCAATTTGTCCTGTGGTGTCGAACGTCAGTTCTTTTAGGTTGTTAGTCCCAGTACTAATCGAGACAGAGTGTGAGGGTGTTGACTGAGGCGCCTTGGCGATAATGTTGACCATACCTCCTGGTGGAATATTGCCGTAAAGAACAGACGTTGGCCCTTTAAAAACCTCGATTTGCTCAAGAGCAACGGAATCGACCTGCGGTTGAAGGTTCCAACCGTTGTACAGCAAAGGAAGACCATCATAAAAGTTGGTGTAGTTAATAAAACCACGAATATTGAATAGGTCAAGTCGGGAAACGGCACCGCCACGCAATTCTGTATTTACGCCAGGCGCGTAACGCAATGCTTCGCTCACCGAGTTTACGCCGCGCAGGTCCATGTCATCTTTAGTGATTACCGTGATCGCTTGCGGTGTTTCCTCCGGTTCTAAAACGGTTTTAGTTGCGGTGTTTCGGTATGTTTCTCCTAGCACCGTAATCGTTTCGTGTTGGGATACGCTCTCAGTCGCATTGGCGTGGCCAGTGAGCAATGCGGATACGACGATAGCAACCGCTGAACGATGAAATCGAATCGGACTTTCCATATTTATAAATTCCACTACTTTTTCTATTTATTGATAATGATTGTTATTTGTATTCTATATTCGAAGAAATAGGAAAAGTTAACAATTTGGTGCAAAACACTAATCTTTGGAAATTATTTTTCTGTTCTTAGGTTTTAAAGATAGCGCGTCGCTTGGCTCGACAGGAATCCAATACTGCATTTGTGCTTGTTCGCTATCAACATCATAACCTTCTGGATAAAGCTCTAACTCATAACCATCGATAGCATGATAATTAGAGTAGGGTAGCCAATGTAAAATAAACCATTCCAGCGTTGAGGCGAGCTCTGATGCTTTGCCTATGTGTGTAATGACGGCGTAGGTTTGCTCAGGAACAGCCAAGAGGTCTAACCCCGAGTTGGAAGAGTTCGTTGATCTTGGTGCGTTTGCTGTTGGACCACACTCATAACCTGCCCAATACTCAAGTTGTTGGTTGTTTGAATACGCTTGCGTCACATCAATCACGCCAAAGTAAGTACTTTCCGAATTATTAAGGTTTTCAGATGAATAAAGACGTGACCAAAGTGACGGTACTTTGGATTGGAAATCGGGCGTAGCGGAAAACAATCCGTGAATAGGTTCATGATAACCAGCAAGTTCAAAAGCCGGTTTTGTTTCTATTCGAACTTCAATAAAGCGCTGATGTTTTTTCTCTTCCTCTGGTGTCTTACGCAGCGTTAAAGGTTGTCTCAACCCGGAGAGTTGTTGCGTTTTGCGATATTCGCGTGGGCTTTTTGAAAACATATTCCTGAACGCTCGGCTAAATGCGTGTTCAGATGTAAATCCCATTTCTATCGCTATATCTAACGAGCGGTCAGAAGTATGGACTAAGCGCTCAGCCGCAAGGCTAAGTTTAAGCTCTCTGATATAGTGAGCGACGGATACGCCAGTGTGTTGTTGAAATACGCGTTGCAGTTGCCAGCGAGACCAACAACTTGCTTTCGATATTTCATCTACGCTCAGAGTGCTGTCTAAGTTGGTGTGAATGTAGTCAAGCACCGATTGTATTCGGTTTATGGGATGTGGGTTAATGGCGCTTGATTTCATGGCGTTCTACTTTCACATTAATAGTGATTTCATTATCTTTAATTGAGTATCATTATCAATAGCATGATGAAATAAAAAGTAAGTAACACAGATCACGATAAAACTGTAATGGATTGCAAGGATGAGTAATTATTGCCCACATTAGAGTTTTTGCTTAAATTTTGGAGCGTTCAGATGAAACTTTTTTTATCAATAAAATACAATCGCTTATGACGTTTTGTGCAACTTATTTAAACGTTTGCACTGGCAAGTGTTGATGTAAATCAAATAGTCGTAGACAATATTGCCCCGTGTCGGACTCTCCTCCAGCGAGTACAGTGTGTACTTTTGAGACATAAGTGACTTAAATGACCTCAATACGTCGTGTTTCCAAGAATCGGAAATGCAACTTCTTGAGGTTCTTTGGGCCCATAGACTTTACCTATCAACGTAATAGGTAAGACCAATTTTCTATTTTGAGGTGCCATTGATAGGGTTGGCTCATTCTCTAGCCGTATCCGGGCACACAATAAGTACCTCGTTTTTAAGGGAAAGATGATGGTAATACCAGAAAACAGCAGCATCGTTATTTTTGGTGCTTCAGGTGACCTTACGTACCGTAAGCTCATTCCTGCTTTATACCACCTCTACGCGAACAAGCAGCTTCCAGAGAATTTTGCCATTCTGGGTGTAAGTCGCACTGAATACAGTGATGAGTCTTACCGCGCGAAGCTGAAAAAATCGCTTCAGGAAATGGAAAAGACTGAGCCAGAAACGCTTGATGCATTTATTAACCATCTGCACTACCAAGCAATTAATACTTCTGACACACAAGATTACGGTAAGCTATCTTCTCGCTTAGACCAACTTGCGGACGAATATCAATTCGAGCAACGCAATACGCTTTTTTACTTAGCAACCCCACCAAGTTTATACAGTGTGATCCCTGCAAGTCTTGCAGCACATGGTCTTAACAGTGAAGAGGATGGCTGGAAACGCCTGATCATTGAGAAACCATTCGGCTATGATCTTGAATCGGCGCGTATTCTGGACAAAGAAATTCACGAGCACTTCCAAGAGCATCAAATCTACCGAATTGACCATTACTTAGGTAAAGAAACGGTACAAAACCTACTTGTGCTTCGTTTCTCTAATGCGATGTTTGAGCCGCTTTGGAACCGTAACTTCATTGATTACGTTGAAATCACAGGCGCAGAATTCCTTGGCGTAGAGGAGCGTGGTGGTTACTACGACAACTCTGGCGCTGTGCGCGACATGTTCCAAAACCACTTGCTACAAGTATTAGCAATGGTAGGTATGGAACCACCAGCGCAAATCAATGCAGACTCGATGCGTGATGAAGTGGTAAAAGTGCTTCAATGCTTAAAGCCATTAGACGAAAACGCTCTGCGCAATGACCTAGTATTAGGTCAATACACGGCGTCTGAAGTTCGTGGGCAAAGCCTACGCGGCTACCGTGAAGAGCCGGGAGTTGCAGACGATTCTCGTACAGAGACTTACATCGGTTTGAAAGCGTACATCAACAACTGGCGTTGGAATGGCGTGCCATTTTACGTGCGTACTGGTAAGCGTCTTCCAACACGCGTTACTGAGGTGGTTATCCACTTTAAACAAACACCGCATCCTGTGTTTGGTCAAAACGCACCAGAAAACAAGCTGATCATTCGTATTCAACCAGACGAAGGCATTCAAATGAGCTTTGGCTTGAAAGAGCCAGGCGCAGGCTTTGAAGCGAAGGAAGTGAAAATGAACTTCCATTACGCTGACCTGCAAGAAACGCAAATGCTAACGGCATACGAGCGCCTTCTACTTGATGCTTTGAATGGTGATGCTACGCTATTTGCACGTAGTGATGCGGTGGAAGCGTGTTGGCAATACGTACAGCCAATCTTAGATTTTAAGCAAGATCCACAATCCCTCTTCGGGTACGCATGCGGCACTTGGGGACCTAAAGAGTCAGATGACTTGTTACAGCGTGATGGTCGCGCTTGGCGTTTCCCATGTAAAAACTTAACAGATACGGATTACTGTGAACTATGATCAACCATAAGATCTACCAAACAGCAGAACAGGTAGTTGAAAGCCTAGCTAACGATATGAAAGCGTTTAGCGAAATGGGCAGACCTGTTCACATCTCTCTTTCTGGCGGCAGCACTCCTAAAATGCTGTTTAAACTACTGGCTTCAGAGGCTTACGCAACCTCCATTCAATGGGAAAACCTCCACTTTTGGTGGGGTGACGAACGTTGTGTTGCCCCTGACGATGCAGAAAGCAACTACGGTGAAGCGAACACGTTGTTGTTTAGCCAAGTAAATATTCCTGCGGAAAACATTCACCGCATCCGTGGCGAAGATGAGCCTAAAGCAGAAGCAGAGCGCTTTGCAAAAGAGATGGCAAAGGTGATCCCGAGTGAAAACGGCACACCTGTGTTTGACTGGATCTTATTAGGCGTTGGTGCAGATGGTCATACAGCTTCTCTGTTCCCTGGCCAAACGAATTATGATGATGCGAACCTATCTCTTGTGGCGTCGCATCCTGAATCGGGCCAACTTCGTGTGTCGAAAACCGCACGCGTATTAGAAGCAGCGAAACGCATTAGTTACTTAGTGCTTGGTGCAGGAAAAGCGGACATTGTTGAAGAAATTAACAGTTCACCAGCACACGCACTGCCATACCCAGCGGCTAAGATTCAAGCGAAATCGGGCCTAACGGAATGGTATTTAGATTTAGACGCGGCAGCAAAAATTGCTTAAGACGCTGCTCGTCGATGAAATAAAATTGGAGAGAAACAATGAAAGGTGATATCGGTGTAATTGGCCTAGCAGTAATGGGTCAAAACCTTATCCTAAACATGAACGATCACGGCTTTAAAGTGGTTGCTCACAACCGTACTGCTGCTAAAGTAGACGAGTTCCTGGAAGGTCCAGCAAAAGGCACGAACATCATCGGTGCATACTCTCTAGAAGAACTAGTAGAGAAGCTAGAAACGCCGCGTAAAGTAATGTTGATGGTTCGCGCTGGTGACGTTGTAGACAAGTTCATCGAAGCGCTAGTACCTCTGCTAGACAAAGGCGACATCATTATTGACGGTGGTAACACTAACTACCCAGATACAAACCGTCGTGTTGCTGCACTACGTGAAAAAGGTATCCACTTCATCGGTACTGGTGTATCTGGTGGTGAAGAAGGTGCGCGCTTCGGTCCATCTATCATGCCTGGCGGTGCTGCTGAAGCATGGGAAGCGGTTAAGCCTATCTTCCAAGGTATCGCTGCGAAAACTGACGCTGGTGAGCCATGTTGTGACTGGGTTGGTAACGACGGTGCTGGTCACTTCGTTAAGATGGTACACAACGGTATCGAATACGGTGACATGCAGCTTATCACAGAAGCTTACCAGTTCATGAAAGACGGTCTTGGTATGTCTGCAGACGAGATGCAAGCAGTATTCGCTGATTGGAACAAGACTGAGCTAGACAGCTACCTTGTTGAAATCACGGCTGACATTCTTGGCTACAAAGATGAAGACGGTGAGCCTCTCGTTGAAAAGATCCTAGACACAGCAGGCCAAAAAGGTACTGGTAAATGGACTGGTATCAACGCACTAGACCTAGGTATTCCACTAACACTTATCTCTGAGTCTGTATTCTCTCGTTGTCTATCTGCACTGAAAGACCAACGTGTTGAAGCTGAATCTCTATTCGGTAAGACAATCACTCCTGTTGAAGGCGACAAGCAAGAGTGGGTTGATGCACTACGTCAAGCGCTACTAGCTTCTAAGATCATCTCTTACGCTCAAGGCTTCATGCTAATGCGCGAAGCATCGAACGAGAACGGTTGGGACCTAAACTACGGTAACGTAGCCCTAATGTGGCGTGGTGGTTGTATCATCCGCTCTGCGTTCCTAGGCAACATCCGTGATGCGTACGAAGCGAACCCAGACATCGCATTCCTAGGTTCTGATGAGTACTTCAAAAACATCCTACAAGGCAGCCTAGCAGCATGGCGTAAAGTAGCAGCGAAATCTCTAGAATCTGGTATCCCAATGCCATGTACGATTTCTGCGCTATCTTTCCTAGACGGTTACACAACAGCTCGTCTACCAGCGAACCTGCTTCAAGCTCAACGTGACTACTTCGGTGCTCACACTTATGAGCGTATTGACCGTCCACGTGGTGAATTCTTCCACACTAACTGGACTGGTACAGGCGGCGACACAGCGTCTACAACTTACGACGTTTAATCCGCGGTCAGTAAGCTGATCAAAGCAAAAGGGTGCCCAAGTGGCATCCTTTTTTGTGTCTGTAAGATATTGGTAGATTTAAAAGTTACATTAAACGTTGATTCGTCACGCACTTCTCAGAAATGGGAGAGCATGCATTTGCTAGCAGTTTAATATTTTTCTTCGAAGAGTGAAGCTAAGCCGCTCTCTGCCGTCTCCTCAACTATAAGGTAATAGAAATGACACAACAGAAGCATCCATTTCACACAGCTTTCGTGTTGCTTATGTTCATATTACTGATTACTTACTCTATCTATCGCCTTTATCATCATTTCGTTTTCGAATCTCTACCGCTTCAGCTCAGTAGTGGTTTTCAAGTGCTCTACATTGATGCGTCATATGTTTTAAGTATCGCAAGCTTACTCTTATGCCCTACATTATTGGTCTATATTTTATTTGATCGAATGACTCAGTTAGTCAAAGTGCCGATTAAAGTGATAACTATAACAATTGTCTTGTCCCTTATCGTTGCTATTCCAGGTCAAATTTTTGAATTTGGGCGATTGAAATATATTGCAGAAAGTAATGGTTACTCAGCGTGTCCACCTTTCACAATTGCATCAAGCGGAGTGTTTGTAGAAGCTATGGTAAAAGAAGAAAAATACTGTATAGAACCAGAAATTAATCGTATTGGTATGTATGGTTATTTTCACGAACTCGAACGGGTTGATAACTATATCAAGTCACACGGAAATGACATCCAATAGAAAAGAGCGCCTAGGCGCTCTTTTCAGTGGTCGTTTTCTTGTTTTGATAAAACCTGTCTTTTAGGTAGAGAATTGCACTGACCACAAGAGCCACTAAAGAAACAGTAAATAGGGCGTACATGCTGAGAATCCATGCGAATGTGGCCGTCAAGAATGCAATGAAGGAAAACATCCTGCTGAAAGACATCACATGGCCAAGTTTGTTACTTTTCATAAACGCCTCCCGAAGCTAAGTGGGAATAGACAATTGTGGTCATATGCCACACTTTTAATTGTCTGCTCTTTTGGGGCGTTTCACACAAAAAAGTGGCTAAAGATTTCTCAAAAAAGGTGAAATATTGAACTGGTAGACAAATCGTTAAACTGAGTTGCATAGATATGACTTCGGTTGTCTATCACTTCAAAGTTTTTAACTACGCAGATTAAGGGCATGTAGCGTTATTATTATCGTATTCGAACTCTACGATACACAATTGCAAGTGAACCTACACTCGTAAGCTCATCCCTGTCGTCAGTTACAGTAAAAGCTTTTTTCTCTTTTTAACAATACCTTAGTAATTACGGGCAACTAAATCCGTTTTTCGATCGAAACTCAGATTGCACAAAAGGTGAAAAAGAGTGCTAGGTAAGCCTTTAAACTACGCCTATAATTATCGCCCACATGGAGGATGTTTATTATATGAACATCCTTTATTTTTTGAAACTAGCAACAAGGATCCAGTAAAACATGTTTTTCTGGTTTTGTTTACGTCGACCAAGAAGGTAATTAACACAGCAAATTGAGGTTCTAAGATGACTCTTAACAAGTACTTTGTTTTCATTCCAGCAGAATTGGAACAGGAAATGCACAAGGACAATCAAGTGATCTCTGAGAAGGAAACTCAACGTCAGGCATTAGTAAAACAGGCGCAACAACAAGGCGGCCTGTAAGCTAGGTTTCAAAGAGAAAGAGCACCGCAACGGTGCTCTTTTTGTATCTGAGGTCGTAGAATTAACTTAATATGCCAAGGCTTTTCAACTTTCTGTAAATGGTATTTCGGCTCACACCAAGCATACGAGACGTTTTGCTAATGTTCCCCTGATTGGCTTGATATGTTTTGAGCAACTTATCTTCGACGGCTGCACGCAGTTCTGAAGTTGGTTCAGCGGATGCTGCCCCTTCTTGAGCTTGGCTGAGTTTCTTACTTAGGTGGGCTGGGACGTGTGTGAGTTCCAATATTTCTTCACCTTGCGCCATTAAGGCGGATACTTTGATTAAACTATCGAGTTCACGCAAATTTCCTGGCCATGAGTAAGACAGCATCAGAGAAAGTAGGTGAGGGCAAAGCTGTTGTTCAGATTCGGCGTGACGCCGATGAATGTTCTCAATCAGTTGTCGTTTATCTTCACGCTCCTCAAAGCGAGGTAGCTCAATGATCAAGCCATTAAGGCGATAATACAAATCTTGGCGGAACAATCCTTCGCTGACCAAATGTTCCAGATCTTTATGCGTGGCTGCAATGATTTGCGTATCGACTTGAATGCTTTGGTTGGAACCCACGGGAAGCACGGTTTTATCTTGCAATACATGGAGCAATCGGCTTTGAGCTTCCAAGGGTAAATCCGCGATTTCATCTAGAAACAAAATCCCTTTGTGTGCTTGGCGAATTTTTCCCTGATAGCCTTTGCTGTTTGCGCCAGTAAAGGCACCGGCTACGTAGCCAAATAATTCAGATTCAACCAGATCTTTTGGTAGCGCTCCGCAGTTGACGGAAACTAACGGTCCCGTTTTTCTCTGGCTGTTTTTATGGAGTGCTTTTACAAACTCGTTTTTGCCAACACCAGTCTCTCCGAGAATCAACAAACTGATGTCTTTATCGATGACGCGATTAGCTTGCTGCCAACAGTGCTCAACAGCGGAGTCGCCATAATGAAGATCATTGGACGCCGCTACAGCACGAGACTTGACCTTGCTATCTTTATCGGTAAGCGGTTTTGTTTTGAAAACGAAAGGGTGCTCATTTCCCCGAGTGGATAGAATGTCGTCTAAGGATTGCCCAATGATACTTTTTTGCGCAAAAAGTTGAGAGGCTACTTGATTGTGAGCCAAAACTTGTCCGTCTTCATTTGCAATGATAATTCCTTGCCAACCACTATTCAGTAAACCTTTTTCGCACGCTAAATCCACACGAATATGCCCTTGTGGAATCAAGTTAAGTAGTTGATTCTCCACTTGCTGGACCATGTTTTGTACTAGTACTTGCGTTGAGAAGTCATGTCTCTTTTGCTCGCTCGTAATATCTAATACGCCAATGAGGTTACCAAGATGATCGAAAATAGGATTAGCCGAACAGCTAATAAAACGATGGTGTTGGATAAAGTGCTGATCACCAATAACAGAAACGGGCTTTGCTTCAACCAAGGCTGTACCAATCGCGTTGGTGCCTTTGACCTTTTCTTGCCAGCATGCACCAGAGCTTAGCGAGATTTCCGTTAACTTTTCACGAAATCTAGGCTGTCCCCAACTGCCGATGATGACACCATCTGAATCCGTCAAAATTAAGCGACTGTCGCTATGAGCAAATAGCTGATTAAACAAAGGGAGCGCAAATTGAGTGACTGCCTCTAGCAAAAAATTGAGTTGGTGACGCCTATCTTGGAGCGTCGCTGGCGTTACTCGAATATCTTCAGGGCGTCGACGCTGTTTTAAACCCGCTTGTTCACTTCTGACCCATGAAGTTGAAAGCCAATTGTTATCGCTAATATGTTGAAGTTCCATGACTGTACCATTTTGTCACAGTGAGGGTGTGCCATTTTGGAACACTTGAACATTGGTGTTCACACCATACATCCGCTCAAACATCGCTCACTTGGTTTGTTATCGCTTGGTAATCATAGTTTTACATTTAATTAACAACAAGTATGGCGTAGTTGGCGTGTGACTTGCGTAATGCTCTTTGTGAACAGTGCGATACGACACTGCAATAACACATTGAACGAGAAACAAAAGGAAGAGTTATGATCTATGCACAGCCAGGTAGTGAAAATGCCATTGTTAACTTTAAATCGCATTACGATAACTTTATCGGTGGGGAATGGGTAAAACCAACGGGTGGTGAGTACTTTGACAATATCTCACCAATCAACGGACAAGCGTATTGTAAAGTTGCTCGCTCTGGCGAGGAAGATATTAATTTAGCACTGGATGCCGCGCACAACATCAGAGCAAAATGGGCCAAAACCAGCGTGACAGAACGTTCGAACATCTTGCTGAAAATTGCTGACCGTATTGAGCAGCATCTAGAAGAGCTTGCTGTTGCAGAAACTTGGGAAAACGGCAAACCAGTTCGCGAAACCTTGGCGGCAGATTTACCTTTAGTAGTGGATCACTTCCGTTACTTCGCTGGCTGTATTCGCGCACAAGAAGGCAGTGCGGCAGAACTGGATGAGCACACCGCAAGCTACCACTTCCCAGAACCGATTGGTGTGGTTGGTCAAATTATTCCGTGGAACTTCCCAATGTTGATGGCGGCTTGGAAACTAGCACCGGCACTAGCGGCGGGTTGCTGTGTGGTATTGAAGCCAGCAGAGCAAACCCCAACATCCATTCTGGTTCTGATGGAAAAAATCGGTGACCTTCTTCCTCCTGGTGTCATCAACGTTGTAAACGGATATGGTTCTGAAGCGGGTCAAGCATTAGCAACCAGCAACCGCATTGCGAAACTCGCGTTTACCGGGTCTACGCAAGTTGGCAACCACATTCTGAAATGTGCAGCAGACAACTTGATCCCATCGACAGTTGAGTTAGGTGGTAAATCTCCAAACATCTACTTCTCAGATATCTTCGATTACGAAGATGAGTATCTTGATAAGTGTATCGAAGGTACGTTACTTGGTTTCTTCAACCAAGGTGAAGTTTGTACTTGTCCATCTCGCGTACTGGTTCATGAAGCGATTTATGACAAGTTTGTAGAGAAACTGACGGAACGTGCACAGCTGATTAAACAAGGTAATCCGCTCGATACCGATACTCAAGTTGGTGCTCAGGCTTCTCAAGAACAGTTTGATAAGATTTTAAGTTACCTGGAAATCGGCCGTGAAGAAGGCGCAAAAGTGGTCTTTGGTGGTGGAGTGTCAGAACAGCCAGAGTCTATCAACCAGGGGTACTACATTCAGCCAACCATGTTGGAAGGCCACAACAAGATGCGAATCTTCCAAGAAGAAATCTTTGGCCCAGTGATCGCTATCACCAAATTCAAAGATGAGGCTGAAGCGTTGGAAATCGCAAACGACACTGAATATGGCTTAGGCGCAGGTGTTTGGACACGTGATGCGAACGTTGCATATCGTATGGGCCGTAATATTGAAGCTGGCCGGATCTGGATTAACTGTTACCACGCTTACCCTGCACACGCAGCGTTCGGTGGTTACAAAAAATCGGGTATCGGGCGCGAAACGCACAAGATGATGCTGGATCACTACCAGAACACGAAGAACTTGCTGATTAGCTACAGCATCGACCCGTTAGGCTTCTTCTAGTGAAACTAAGTAATTAATAAAGAAAAAGCAGTATGAATCAAAACCCCGAATCTTCGGGGTTTTTTATTAGCGTGAGCTTGTCGGCTGAAGGTTAACTTAGATGTTTAACCTGCTTATATTGTGATATCAGGAACGTTGAATTATCGCCACTTTTCGTTCCATAAGCTTTTCTACGGCGGCGTTTTGCTTGTCAATGTTGAGTTGCGGATCAAAGTCCAAAACGCGATTGCAAGATTCGAGACTGGCAAATTGATTTAAACATTCACCAAGCTCTCTTTTAGAGCTTGTTCGCATCAGACTGCTTTCTGATGAGGAGAGTAGGGTGACTTTACGGCCATGAAACGTTCCTTGCGGCACTGCATCACTTTGCTGCGCTTGTTGAACGTCATGAACCGATGAATTGGTGTATGTGGATTGGATGTCATTGGACATAAAGACACCTAAACTCTCAAGTCTAAAGTTTGTGGCATCGGTGGTGCCTCATCAATAGTTACATGAGAAGACAATAACGCTTCCCACGACTCGCTGTGCGTCAGCAATTCTGCTAAAGCTGTTTCAAAATATTCGTAATCCAGTCGCCTAATGTTAATGAGTCGGTTTAAACATAGGACGTGTCGGTGGTTATCTAAACTAAAAAATAACTGGTGCTCAGGCCAGTGATAATTAAAGGCCAAAAAAGAACGATAAAGATCGGAATTTACAATTTGAAGGCCAACAATCTCAGCTTCGAGCTGCAGAGTTGTCGATTCAGGATGAAAGATGATATGCACCCTTAGATTATCATCAAAGGCTAAGCTTACTTCATTTTCCGTTAGATGCAGTGCAGGCAAGCCTATTTGATGAGCAAACTTTAGCAAAATCTCATCGATAGTTTGGCGTGCTGACATAGGAATAGTCCCTTTTGAAATTTTATCAAGGAAAATATTAGATGTATCTCTTCATGTTTATCAATATTAGTCGGTTGTTATTATATTTTGGCTTTTAAATGTGTTGAGAGAAATAGAAAGGCAAAAGTAAATGTGTTCAGATGCATATCTCAATGGCAATGAGATATATGAATATCATTTTTCTCTAATAAACTTCAATTAAGGAAGGAATGAAAGTGAGCAGAAACTGCTTTTGAAATTACAGTCCATGTTAACTACGTGTTGTTGAAAAATGCGATTTATTGTCCGCTTGTAGTATAAATATAAGTTGATCTTTTATATTTTTACATAAAGAATTGTGTGAATTTCAAATGAGCTAGATTATATAAAATAAGTTTATGGGGTCATAATGAACAATTCTATATGGGCTGGTTTTATTGGGTTATTCATACTGAGTGGGTGCAGTCAGACTGTGTCCGTTAATGGGGTGGATGGCTTTGATACACAGAGTCAGGCATCAGTCTATGGTTGGGTTTCTGTCGACGGCTACTTTCCACCTTCGATTACTTCTCTTGAAGTGGAAATATGTAAAATTATTGATAATCAATGTTTTAAATCGGCATCTCAGAGCTACCAAGGCGTTCAGTTGCCTGTGCAGTATTCGTTTTTAATTGCACCAATTCAAGCTGGTGAAGGAAAAATGAAGATTATTGGAAAGCTTTATTCAAACGGTGAGCTCGTTGCGGAAAAAGAAAAGAACTATTTATTTTTAGAGGGAAATAAACAAGAAAACTTGATTCTTGTTCCAAAAATAAACAGATAAAATTTTAAGTACTACATTTTTATTAGAATTTTCTAATTTATAAAAATAAAGACTATATCTTTCCTTTTGTGAAAGATTTGTTGTCTTTTATAAACATTAATTACATGACTTTGAAGTCATCGGGTCAGTTGTTTTTTAGACTCATACTTGTTGCAAAAACAGTATTTTTTATGATTATATCTCGCTCCTTGAACACGTTGGCTTGGCGTTTTAGGCTATAAAACATACATTTTTATGATTTTGGAAATTTAATTTTGTTCTCGAAACGATGCCGAAATCTATTTAATTGTATTCTAATGTATAACAAAACAACCAAACTTAAATAACGAAATGATATTTAAGTTTTGGCTAATGATAAACGCTATCTGATAAAAATAATAAAGACGGACAGCAGAAATTTACTAAGTCAAACTTTTACCTTTAGGTAAAGGTAATGCTTGGGTTATTCGCTAATTATTCGGGGGGTATGGTAAGTGATAGAACTTCTATGCTCTTTTCTTTGCTTCTTTAATTCATACAGCAGTACTTAGAAATAACAACAATCAAAGTAGTGCTTTGAAAGTTTCTCAACATTTGCACTGAGAAACTCAAAATAATGAAGGGTAGAAAATGGATGTGTCAGGCCAACTAAACTCAGAAAGGGTCGACTCGAGTTCACGAAAAATTCGTAGTTTTTCCTGCTATGAAAAATCTGACGAAGTATTTCACTCAGACCAGTCTCACATTGTTGTCGTTCACAATGGTCAGCTTCGAGTTCAAACAGGTGATTGCACAATCGATGTTGCTGCAGAAAATGGGGTATTTCTATCCCAAGGAGATTACTTGTTAGAGTACTCTCCGCTAGATGGGGCATACAAAGCGTCGATTATTGCCTACGACAATGAACTCGTTAGTCAGTTGCTGCAAAAACACAGTGATCTCTTGATGATGCTGCCTAAGGTAGACAAAGTTTGTTCTGGTTTGTTTACTTTTGGTTTGAACATACTCGTTGAACAAGTGCTTTCCAGCATGCAGACGCTTGAGCAACAAGCGTACCCTGATGCCATTATGTGCCTAAAATACGAAGAACTACTCATTCTCTTGCTACACAGCAAAGGAGGAGAATCACTGTATGCGTTGCTGTCACAACAAACAAACCGTACGTCGGAACGGTTACGTCGATTTATGGAACAGCATTACTTAAAAGAATGGAAGTTGACAGACTACGCGCAGGAGTTTGGTGCCAGCTTAACCACTTTTAAAGAGCTTTTTAATGAGCACTATGGCATTTCTCCAAGAGCTTGGATCAGTGAGCGTCGACTACTGCATGCTCATAAACTGCTGTTGACGAGCAAGATGAGCATTGTAGATGTGGCGATGGAGGCAGGGTTTTCCAGCCAGTCTTACTTTACGCAGAGTTACCGTCGTCGTTTTGGAACGACCCCAAGCCGCGTACGTTCGGGAGACGATCAAGTGGCTATCGCGAAATGAAATGACTTGGGACTAAAATTTTCTGACTAATTTTGAAAGTCACTCACCAGTGTAAATTCTATTATGTATCGTGTAACAACGAACGATTAAAAATTATTACATCTCTTTCTTTCTGGATTGTTCGAAAGGGGTGCGGAGACGAACATAAATGAAAAAGCAGCATTGGCGACGCCGTTCGCTTTTTCCAGACAGCATAGTGACACAGCGGAAAGTGACTGTTTTACAAAGAGGAGCTCGTTATGAAAGCGCCTCGAAACCTACGCAGGATCTCAATGTTGTGCACGTCAATCACCGACAATTGTTGAGTGAAGGCGTCATAAATTATGAGCAGTTATCTTTACTTCAACGCTTGTTGGATAGAAATGTCGTCGATAGCCTGTGCGCTAGCCAGTTAGTAAAAACGTATCAAAAACTTGGTGCTTCGATAGACCGGTTTGCCATGCGTTTATTTTTGGAAATTGGATCGCAGCTCAGTGATAGCAGCACAATCACAACGTTCGAACAAAGGCTGGACTACATCAACTCTCGTCTGGGCTTTCGCTTTAATTTGGCTGTCCCAAAAACGTTGATGCTTTGTTTCCATTTATCACTCAACGAGTGGATTAACCGACAAGTCGATCAAAGTGCTCTTCATGCTTCGATTAAAGTTGAACAACTTATCAATCAACTCGATATTCAGAAGGAATATTGGTCGAAGCTATCAGGGGAAGACACCAGTGCCGTCTTTGTTCAACAGCAACTCGATCTCATTAAGAGCCAGCAGCATCAACTTAAAAAGCAACTTGGGACGTTAAGCGAACAACAGTTGCAAGTGATTGAATGTCATCGTTCGTTAATTGAGAAGTGGCAACCGTCTTTAGACGAGCTGAAAGGGTTCGCGGAGTACACCTCTACAACCGAACAATTTATTTCTGAGTGGAAAAATTGGTGTTCGGAAGTGCGACTTGAGGCCCCCGAGCTGAACGAAGTTTGGGATGCATGCGATGTGGTTTACAACGACCAAAATGCGGTTGCGAAAGTATGGCAATGGTTCAAGAACATGCAAACTGTTGGTGATATCGATCACTACTATTTTGATACTCAAAGTGGTCAGTGCGGCCAGGCTTGCAATCACCTCAGCCAGATCTAAATAGGGCGTTAAATGTTAGATAAGATGATGAAATCTTTAGCGGAAGCGCTAAAGGTAGGGGATTTTATTGCCTCAGAAAATGGTTCTTACAACATCGAGGTTGACCAGTTATCACTGACCATCAAGCAACATGCGTCATGGATTTTATGGGAAGCGACGTTACCCTTCCAGTTTAAAGAGCATCTAGATTATCAACAAGAACAAGCGTTACAACGTTGCATGCAGCTCTCATTAAAAACCATTCGTGAGGATGGCGGCGTACTGACAACCAATGATGATCAGCAATTGATTTTGCAAAGTAAAGTACGGGTTGAGGACTGTTCGGTGGAACGGTTCTCTGCTTTGCTTTCTAAGCACGTCAATCTCTGTGAGCGTTACATTGCATTATTGGAACAAGAACGTGTGAACCACACAATCAACCATACAGTGTGGTTACCATGATGCTAAAAATCTTTCCCAACATTAGACGTGCTGCAACAAAGGCATTGTTATGCGCAGTGAGTGTTGTTCCTTTGGGATATGCGCAAGCAACAGACTTACACTGGCCCGAACAACCGTTCCGCTACTATGCAGATAACGACTCATTAAAAGAGTTGTTGAATAACTTCGGTGCAAATTATCGTGTCTCGGTTTCTGTTAGTGACAAAGTCAACGATCGAGTGAATGGGCGTTTTACCCCTGAAGATCCGGCGGAATTCCTCGATTACTTATCGCAAGTGTACAACTTGATGTGGTATTTCGATGGTGCCGTCTTACATGTCTATAAGGCGACAGAAACTCGCTCACGTTTACTTCAATTGGAATTACTTACGGCTAGAGAGCTACGCAGTACGTTAATTTCCACCGGCGTTTGGGATTCTCGTTATGGTTGGAGAGCGGCTGAGAGCAAAGGGTTAGTCTATCTTGCGGGTCCTCCACGTTATGTCGACTTAGTGGTACAAACGGCGGAGGCATTGGAAACGCGCTTGCTGCAGAAATCGAATTCAACCGACGAATTATTCGTTGAGATAATTCCTTTGAAGTACGCTTCTGCAACGGATAGAGAAATTGCATATCGAGATCAGACAATTACGGTCCCTGGCATCGCATCGGTGTTAAAACGGGTCGTGTCTGGTGTTCAAACTCAAGTGACGAGTGCGTCTAGCAAAGAAGTTACCAGTTCAGATAAGCCTGTAAAAAGTAATAAAACCGCCTCAGTTCATGGTGGCGCAACAGTTGAAGCAGAGCCGGGCCTTAATGCGATTATCGTTCGTGATACTCAAGCACGATTACCGCTCTATCGTAAACTGGTCGCGCAATTAGACCAGCCGCAATCAAGAATTGAAGTCGCGCTATCGATTGTCGATATCAGTGCCAACGATTTAAGTCAGTTAGGCGTGGATTGGCGAGCGGGAGTGTCTGTCGGAAACAACCGCATTGTCGATATCAAAACAACAGGTGATGTGAATTCGGGGGATGTGACGCTCGGCAGTGGACAGAACTTTAAGTCCTTGCTTGATTCAACCAACCTAAATTACTTGCTGGCTCAAATTCGTTTATTGGAATCCAAAGGCAGTGCTCAAGTGGTTTCAAGACCAACATTGTTAACTCAGGAAAATGTCGAAGCGGTACTGAACAACAGCAGCACGTTTTACGTCAAGCTGGTTGGTAAAGAAACCGCAGCGCTGGAAGAGGTCACGTATGGCACGTTACTGAGAATTGTCCCACGTATCGTTGGTGATAGATTTGCTGCACGACCTGAAATTAACCTGAGCCTTCATCTCGAAGACGGTGCAAAGATCGCTGATGGTGGCGTCGATGATCTTCCTTCCGTTCGTAAAACTGAAATCAGCACCTTAGCGACGGTTAAACAAGGGCAAAGCTTACTTATCGGTGGTGTGTACCGAGATGAAGTGAGCCATCAGTTACGTAAAGTGCCATTGCTAGGAGACATCCCATATTTAGGCGCGCTGTTTAGAAGTAATACCAATACTAAGCGCCGCACAGTACGAATGTTTATTTTAGAACCTCGAATTGTTGTGGATGGTATTGGCGATAGTGTGTTGATTGGCAACGAATATGACTTGCGACCAAGTATCGGCAAGCTTAACAACATCTCCAACAATAGCGTTGAATTTAAATCGGTAGTGGAAGTATATAGCTGCACATCGAGGGTTCAAGCCGAGCGCTATCAACAAGACTTATTGTCACAGCAAAAGTCGTCTCAATTAACGCAGTGCCAATTACCAACAGGGCAAAAGGGTTGGCGGGTGAAAGTATTGGAATGTGATGACTCACAAAGTGAGTGTGTGCGCCCTTCAGAGGAGTCTTAACCGCGATGCAGCAATGGAAAATTCGTATTTTATCAGGCGTGCATACCGGAGTAGAAGTCACCTTACCTGAAGGTGCTCTCGTGCTTGGCAGTGACGACTTTATTGCTGATCTTGTACTGTCTGATGCTGGGGTCGAAGCGAACCATTTCACCCTCGTTTGCCAGCAAGACTCGGTCATTTTACGAGGCTGCGAAGAGGCAAATATTAACAGTGAAGACATCGCTGTTGCAGGTGATGGTATCGAGTTGTCACGCCATGCTGTTGTCTCGGTCGGCGTTGTGAAGTTCGCTCTGGGATACGCGGAAGATGCGTTAATTGTGAGTAACGTCAGCGACGAATCTAGCCAACAGAATACACCTGTGGTTGCTGTGCAACGCTCTAGCTGGAAAAAAACAACGCTCATCGCTTTGCTTTGTAGTTTTGTCCCGAGTGTCATTTTTGCCGGTATGTGGTACAGGCAAGCTAACGGAAACAACAATGAAATTGTTACAGAAGCAGAACCCATTGTTTTGGTACGTAACATCTTAGGCGAGCTCAAACTTAGCGACGTTCGCGTGGAATGGAATGCCGCCGCACGCCAAGCAGTCCTAGAGGGTTATGTTGAAGACCGAACACAGAAACTCGATCTGCTTGGTCGAATTGATGTCTTGGGCATCAATTACAAAAGTGACTTAAGAACGATGGAAGAAATCCGTCGCGGGGTTCGATTTATTTTGCGCAACCTCGGCTATCACCAAGTGAAAGTCGAAAATGGCGATGAGACCGGCACACTGCTGCTGACGGGCTATATCGATGATGCAAGCCGCTGGAACCAAGTTGAACAAATCTTGGAGCGAGACGTGCCTGGTCTTGTTGCGTGGAAGGTTGAACTGCAGCGAGCGGGTGCCTACATGGATACGCTAAAAGCGTTATTAACGGATGCGGAGCTACTGAAAAAAGTCCAGTTGGTCACCAGCGGTGATCGCATCGAAGTTCGTGGTGAGCTTGATGATATCGAAACGACTCGATTTTACGGTGTGACCCGAGACTTCCGGGAACAATATGGTGAGAAACCGTACTTAGTTTTGAAATCCATACCTAAGGTGAGTAAAGGCACCAACATCGATTTCCCGTTTCGTAGCGTTAACTTTGGCCAGGTTCCATATGTGATTCTGACCGATAATGTTCGCTATATGGTCGGTGCAAGAACGCCTCAGGGCTACCGAATATCCAGTGTTACACCTGCTGGTATTGAGTTGGTTAAAGGCGGGCGGGTGATAACAATAGAACTCGGATATGAAGGCGAGACGAACAATGACAAATCTTGAACAAATTTTAAATAACGACACAAACGGTGCGGAAGTGCACAAGATTAAGAGCAAGCTCTTAGAAGCACAAGCGGTGGTGAAACGTCAGTTGGATTTAGGGTGCTCACCACAGCAGTACCAATTGCTACTCAAACAGTATGAAGCTTACACAGCCGCCCATGCGGTCGTTGAATCATACGAAGCT
Organism: Vibrio sp. 2033; assembly: GCF_033339735.1. Taxonomy (NCBI): domain Bacteria; kingdom Pseudomonadati; phylum Pseudomonadota; class Gammaproteobacteria; order Vibrionales; family Vibrionaceae; genus Vibrio; species Vibrio sp. 2033. The sequence goes on along the minus strand of NZ_JAWOVC010000014.1, from coordinate 89,093 downwards.
AACTAAAAAATACGAGGAAGTCTTATGTCATTTTACGATGCTAGTAACAGTGTAAACCTTGATGATGTTAAAGCTAAGTTAGAACAACAAGCGAAAGATGCCAACACAGAAGTGACGGCAGCCATCAAGAACCTAGAAACCAATGCCGATGATCCATCAAAGCTTGCCGAGCTTCAGCACGCGATCAACAAATGGTCTGTTGTTTACAATATCAATGCGACCACGACTCGTGCGATTAAAGATGTGATGCAGTCGATTCTCCAGAAGGTGTAAAGCATGGAACGAGAAACGCGCCAACTGCTGGCTGAAATCGCGCTGATGGCAACAGGTATGCATCGTCATCAAGAAGCCAACACGATTGCAGATGGCCTTGAAGCAAGCTCAGGTTCTGAAGAGACCGTTGCGATGATTCGTGCAATGAGCCTCATGAATAAAGGCTTGTATGAAGAGGCTCATCAATTACTCGAACCACTTTGTAACGCCTATCCAGATCTGATCAGCTTAGCGGCTCTTGCTTCTGCCAAAGCCGGTTTACTGAGCAAAGCGGAAAACTGGGTAGAACTTGCGTCACAAGGAAGCGAAGAAAGCCAAGCATTTGCTGCGAGCTTTTCTCAGGAGATTAGGAATCTTGGATGATCATTGATTCGAGTAACCTAGGTCTTCAACACCGATCTTTGCGCCAGTCGGAGTCGCGCCATTATGAGCGGAGCGATGAAGACAAGATGAAAGCACTCATGGAGCGAAGTGACAAGCAAGAGCAAGTTTCACATGTTTCTCCAAAAGAGACGCTAGAGAAAACAGAAGCCAAACTGGCGGAGATTAAAGCGTGGTACGAATCATTAAAAGACGCAGAGGTTGTCAGTAAACAAAGTGTCTTATCATCGTTAAATGAAGCGTTCTCCGACCCTCAAGTTAAACGAGAGGCAATGTGGTACGCCTTTCATGAGGCGAAGAGTGCAAAAGGCAACGAGCAGCCACAATCTGATTTGTTAAAGGTGTTGAAGCAGGAATTACTAGGGAATTTTTCGGGACAGCTTATTGCCGAACCACCTGCTGATAAAACAGCACTAAAAGCAATGCTAGCGCAGCATTTTCCACTGGGTGCCCAGAAAGAACAAGCCTTATGGCATTGCTGGGCAGAGTTGAAGTCGTTACCTGATATGGCATCAACACTGGACATGGTTCGTGATGAACTTAGCTTCATGATCCAAAAAAATGCGATGGTGAAAAACATCATGACTCACAGTCACAAGTTAGATTTATCTTAGGAGTACATATGATAAACACGCAGTACACCGAGGTGATGCAAACCAACATTGATAAGTTACAGGATGCGCAAGTCGAAGACGGTTTAAGCGAACGTTTTGAGCAAGCCATGTCGGTTCCCGAGGCAAGTAATGGCCTGGAGGGAGGTTTGCTAGAAAACATCAGCGAGTTGAAAAACACTATCGATAACGCGAAAAGTAACCTGCAAGACAACATGAAGATGGTGGGTGATGATCCGGCGCAATTACTGCAAATGCAGTGGGCGCTGACACGCATTACTTTTCAAGAAGAGCTGATCGCGAAAACCGTGGGTAAAACCACACAAAACGTAGAAACCTTATTGAAGGCACAATAGTGATGATGAATAAAATGAGAGCAGTTTTCATCATGCTCACGTTGTTTCTGGTAGGTTGTCAGACCGAGTTATACACCAACGTTACTCAGAAAGAGGGTAATGAGATGTTGTCGATCTTACTATCCGAAGGTGTCGTTGCAACAAAAGAACCTGACAAAGACAACACCGTCAAGTTAATGGTAGACAGTTCTCAAATCGCCTTCGCGGTAGACGCGCTAAAGCGAAAAGGTTATCCAAGAGAGCAGTTTTCCACACTGAAAGAGGTGTTTCCCAAAGACGATTTGATCTCGTCACCATTAGCAGAGCGAGCACGTTTGGTGTACGCGAAATCTCAAGAGCTCTCCTCAACCTTATCTCAGATTGATGGTGTGCTGGTGGCACGTGTTCATGTTGTTTTGGAAGATCAAGATCTGCGTCCAGGAGAGCGTCCAACTCCAGCTTCTGCCTCCGTATTTATTAAACACGCAGCAGATATTGCGCTTGATTCATATGTTCCGCAGATCAAATTATTAGTGAACAATAGCATTGAGGGGCTGAACTACGATCGAATCAGCGTAGTGATGGTACCCTCATCAGAGGTTCGAGTTGCTACTCAAAACAATCAATTTAAAAGCATTTTGTCGGTTCAGGTCACCAAAGAGACGGCGAATAATCTTATCGCCATTTTGGTGTTCTTGGTAGCGGCACTCATCGGCTCGAATATCGCTACTTTTACATGGTGTCGTAGGAACACGAAGCGTGGTTAAACCAGAAACACCACTCGCGCAGGTACAACACCAGTTTAACTATGCGCCTTGCCAGTACATCCATAGAAGTTGGATAGAGCAAAAGCAGCCTTGGCTACTAAATATCGAAGGCTGGAGAGATAACCCCATGTTCAACCAATGGTGTATCAATGAGTGGACGTTATCTCCCGTTCCTGAGACGGCTTTTAACAGACCTTGTCATAGTTTGGCATTGCTCCCGACAGACGCGTTGAACCAACTCGTATTGATGGTGGGCGGAGCTTTACATTGTGTGGCAATGCGAGGCGTTGTTTTAAAACGCCCGAAACAGGTTCTGAACAACGTTTTTGGTTTGGAAGGCGCTCGGTTCTTAATTCAAAACGGGCCGATGCTGTTATCCAGCTGGCCGCAAGGCTGGCAGCGTTCGTTACCAGAACTATTGGATGAAAGGTCTGTTGAAGCAAGCATGAGGGCGCTAGGATATTTTTGGATGAGGTTTATTTTGATTAACTCACCGGAAGATGTTGTTCTTCGTTGGCAATTCAAATTAGAAAAGCAACTTAGCGAAAACGCGGAAACAGCTAACTGGTTGGAAGCGGATCAACGAGATCTGGCGTATCGACTCACAAAAAAAATCGCAAAACAGGTTATTCCTCAATGGTTTCATTTGTTGAAATAAAAACAGACAATTTGCAGCTGGCACCTGGCTTAAAGGTGCTGAAAGCGAAAGATTATGCCAGTTATCTGGATTCGCAACACTTAGTTGAAGCCGCGAACTCCAAAGCTGAAAGCATCATTGCTAATGCCCAGCAAGCCTACGAAACCGAAAAACAACGTGGTTATCAAGATGGCCTTGCACAAGCCAAGATTGAAAATGCGCAAACGATGGTTGAAACCTTAGCACGTTGTAATGACTACTATCAGCAAGTCGAAGAAAAAATGACAGGTGTGGTGTTAGAAGCAGTACGCAAGATCATCGATACCTTCGATGATGTCGATACCACGGTGAGTGTAGTTCGAGAAGCGTTGCAACTGGTGAGTAACCAAAAGCAGGTCATTTTACATGTCCACCCAGAACAGGTTGTTGAGGTGAGGGAAAAGGTGGTTGGTGTATTAAGTGATTTCCCTGAAGTCGGTTACGTTGACGTGGTAGCAGATGCGCGCTTGAAAAATGGAGGCTGCATTTTGGAAACAGAAGTTGGGATCATCGACGCCAGTATTGATGGACAGCTGCATGCATTAAAGCAAGCCATGGTGAAGCAGCTCAGCGAGCGTAAAATTACGATTCATGAATAAACCTCAAAAACTCAGCACTTGCTGAGTTTTTTCATTTTAATGCCTTTAAACAAAAAAAATCCGACCATTTCTAAAATATTCACTGCCATAAATCCTTAAGAATACACCTAAGAAAGCTGCTTAGTTGATAAGTGTTGCAACCAAGCAGCGCCTCTAAAACAACAAAAATAGGATTATTTAGTCGAATGGCTAATGGATTTATAACTTCTTTACTGACAGATTTTGCCAGCCGCTGCCAATTGGAGCCGCTGGTTTTTGATGAGGATGATTGTTGCCATCTACTCGTTGAGCAAAACACAGCAATCACAATTCGTGCACAAGAAGATCGTGTGACGCTTATCGGGCTGATTTCAGGTAATAAACCGAGTGCTGATATTTTGCATCAACATATGAAAGATGCCTTAACGCAAGGCTCTCCAGCGGTATGCTGGGAGGAAGAGACCGGATATATCGGTTTCATACACCTGCCTCAGCAACTGCTAACTGCATCTTTTTTCGATGAGTCATTTGCGAATTTCATCGAGTGGTTAAAAAGTGCGAATACACAAGAAGTAACCAATAAAACAACCGAAGTACCGGAAACGAATACCACTCATTTTTCCACATTAAGGGTTTGAAACATGATCAGTTTTGGAAGTGTTAGCGCGTTGCAGGCTGCCATGCCGCAAGCTCGTAACGAGATACTTAACGAAGGTAAGCTGAGTATTGGTGGCAAAGAATACCAAATCAACGCAGCGACCCAAGAATTTACTCGCGCCAATCCTACGAATGGTGCAGTAGCGCGATTTTTTGAAGCGACAGGAAAACTGTTTCGCGAAGGTAGCCCACAATCGGTAGCGAAAGCCCTTACAAAAGCCGTATTTGATAATGAGCAAGGACAAGCTCAGCGTTTACAAGCTGCTTCTTCTGTTGAGCATGGACAAATGTTCTTCAAAGATGGAAGCATAAAAACCGCATCAGATGTCTTAAATGCCTTTGCGAAGTTAGACAGTAAATCAGTTCAGTCGAACTCTGCTGAGCTAAACCAGTTAGCAGAGCGAGCGATGACAGAGGCAATGTTAGAAACCGATTCTGGTAAAAACCTCACATCACTGATTGGCGAAAGTGCAGCGAAGTCGCTTGCTGGACGTGTAGTAAAAGACTACGGCGGTGGTGTATCTGCAGCGCAGAAAAACCCGGCAGGTAGCATTAATCAAATGCAAGCGGTGTTTGATATGGAGGTGATGCATCTTAAATCGGCGCAACGTCATATCGAAGGTCTAGCAAGCACCGATCTAAGCCAAGGTGTATACGCTGAAGGACTGGCAGAGGACGCGTTTAACAAAAGTGGCGTAACCAATAATGTTGAAAGAGCTGCGGCGTGGATCATTAATGCTTCTAACTCTAAAGGAAACGATGCCGAAAATATTACGTCTTTACTGAAAGAATACGCGTCTAATGGTAAAGACTTATTGAATATGGAAAACCTAAAAGAGCTACACGCTCGATTGGTGCCTAATGTTGAGCGTGATTACCGAGGGCCAAATATTTCGGGTGGCACTTTGCCTTCAAGTATTGGCGGTGAGGGCATGTTAAAGCAGCACATTGAAGGCTTTTTGAAAGAGAACCCTGTAGAAGATAAAGACTTAGGTAAACATTTGTTCGCCGGAGTTATCGGGTACCATGGCTTTACCGATGGAAATGGTCGCATGGGGCGTATGCTATACGCGATAGCAGAACTTCGTAACGACTCGTTCAATCCTTTAGCTATGGATGCAGAAAATAGCCTTCACGGTATTAAGTGATTTTTTACTTCTATTTAATTTTTGGAGCGGCGATTGCCGCTCTTTTATTTTCCAGCTTAACCTTAATTTTTCTTCTCAATAAAACGGCTAATAGCAATAAAAATGAGACGTTGAAATAAAGTGTCGGTTTCTATCTCGCCATAAAATCTCTTTTATCCTTATTCGCTTATTTAAATGAGCCGTTATACCCAAGTGGCTTCGCTGAAACAAATATATCGATGTCACTTAGTTATAATAAATTAGACAGGACACAACATGGATACAGGAAAGATTAATATGCTTCTCTCTGAGCTAGGAGAAGTGCTGAACCTTGAGCGCGTGACAGCGTATGACGATCAAATGTGGTCACTGCATTTTGCTGAAAACAACAGTGTCGATGTTCTGCTCGTAGAGGAAAAAGGCGAGTTATTGATTTCCAAAAACCTGCTTATAGAACAAGATGATATTACGCTAGATAAACTTCAAGTTTTACTTGAATACAACTTTTTGTATCGAGAAACAGGTGGTGTGCAGTTTTGTGTGAATCCAACACGCAAAGACGTTGTTCTTCAAGTTGCTATCGCGGCTGGAAGTGAACTCACCAACATTGCTAACTTAATCATTCAGTTGAGTGAATTAGTTGATACTTGGGTACAGTTATTTCAAAACAACACGGTTGTAGATTTTAGCCAAACAGACGTACACGCATTTATTCAAGTTTAAGGCATCACACATGGTCAATATTAATACATCGCACATGCACTCGTTGAGTCAGTTAACGTCACATTTGGCGACACAAAATCAAGCTGACGACAAAGAGGTTCGAGCACACAACGGCAAAGATATTTTTGTTAAAGAGGGCGCACCAAAAAATAAAAGTATCAGCGCGCGTATTAGCCACCAGAATAAAGCGAAAGATATTGTAGTGAACCTGCTTACTAAGCAGGGTATTCCTAAAGATGTTGCGAAGCTCATGCTGAAAAATGTGTTGAATGGTGAAAACAAGTTAACGCTTGGGAGCCTGAAAAATCTTGAGAGATTGTCGTCTGGCCCTAGCTCAAATTGGCCCACTGCACAAACGGCAGCCTCTTCTTCCAAAACCAATAAAGCCTCATCGAGTGTCGCGCTTATCAACGGACATAGAGCCAACCTTCAAAAGCTTGGTGATTTTGCCTGTACGGACTTAAATACGTTCGGTGTTAAGGGGTCACAGTTTTATGAAACAAAAGGAAAGCCACGACTAAAAGAGCTTCACGCGGATCAAGCGCGAATCATGCAAGATCACAGAGCGACGATGTCCGCAAACGGAGTTCAAGCTGCAGCACAAAGAGGAACCGCACCGCAATTAAGCACTCTACAGAACATTGCTAAGGCAGTACAAACCGCGAAAGCCGGCTGCTGTACTACATTTGCCTTTGCTGCCGCCGCTGAGATGATTCAAGGCATGTCAGGAACACCTGAAAGTGAACCCAAAGTAGAAGTGGTTGCGTTTAAAAAGGGTCATTCAGGTACACACCTTTATGTACTGGTTGGTCGACAAGAGGGGAGCGACATAAAAGATCCATCAACGTGGAGTAAGGATGTGAAAATTGTTGACCCGTGGGCGACATCTGCATTCGGTGCACCAATGTTTGGAGATGCACAACGACCACCTGTTTCGAATATGTTCCCGCCAACAGAAGTCATTTTTGATAGCCATAAACTGGGTTAGTCACTCTGTAAAAGAAGTGAGCAAATACATCATGCTAAGCATCTAACCTTTATTGAAAGAGCAGCTCTGAGCTGCTCTTTTTTATTACTCTGGCAACTCGATTTTAGAGCGAGATTTCTGCGGAAAACCTCACAATGAAGGCGAAAAAGTGACAAAAATAAAGCCATTACCGACATCGTTCAATCTGCAATCGTTGTTCAATAGAGTTATTGAAACAAAAGGAAAAAGTTATGAACACGATTCAACAACTGCTCTTGGAGTTTTGCCAACTCAATGAGTTGCCCGAACTGAATTTTGAAGAAAATGAACGTTGTCAGCTACTGGTCGATGATCGCTACATGTTGTATTTCATCGCGACAGATACGGATGATTTGATGTTGTCTGTAACGTTCGGAGGGTTAGAAAAATCCGGTGAACAACGACTAAAAGGTTTAGAGCTTCTTGCTCATGCTAACTATCAAGGAATTGGTAGTGGCAGCCTCGCACTTGCTTTAGCTCCAAATGGTCGACAGCTTGTCTTAGCAGGACGTAAACCCGTTGAGCATCTAAATACGACGAACCTTACCGCTTGGTTTCACGAAGTTATTGAACAGGCCGAGCTGTGGCAAGCGCGTTTCGCAATGTTGGATCAAGCGATTCCAACCACCTCTAATCATGAACAAGCTCATGTTCAATCACTTCGTGTGTAGGAGAGAAAAATGGTTAATACAACACAAAAAATCAGCCAAAGCCCAGTACCTGATCTAGAACAGTTTCGTGCAGTTGCTGCGCAAAAAGATGACCGAGTGATCAGTAAAAGAGGTGAAGTAAAAGAACCTTCCACATTCCACAAAGGTCATAAGTTTGCTTCTATTCACGAAGGCGTATTGAGAAGCAAATACACTAAGTTTTTCCAAGAAAACATCAAAACTCACCTTGATTTAAAGCAGGCGCTACTTAAGCAAGAAAAACCTGAGGTTGCGCTGTTGGCTTACTCCCTAGTGAGTCCTTCAGGCTATCGCGGTGAGCCACTTACTGAGCGTAAAATCTTAGAAGTTGTCAGCCTATTGGATGAAATAAAAGTGAGCAGCGATACGTACCAGCAGCTTAAAAATACGTTTGATGCGATCAGCAAAGATCCGCGTATGCAGGTGAGTTTAGAAGCCCAGTATCCAGGAAAAATGGATGGCTTCGCTGCTGAACTGCTACAGATGGGCAAAGAAAAGCTAAAAGGTTCTGGTGTTAACGCCGTTATTAACTTGGCATTACCTGGCGTTGGCTTATTGATTTCTACAGGTCGAGAGTTGCACAAAGCGGCCGTAAATGGTGATGCTGAGGCTTACCATCATCAGTTAGAACAAATTTCACAGCTGCCAGGGCGAGATCAACGTCTTTCTATGCCGATGCAGCAAACCTTGGCTCAAGGTCATGCGATACTGTCGGCTGAAGGTGGCATTGGAGCTACGTTAGGTATGGCGACGGGGAGCCTGGGCACGTTCGGTGTTAGCTCTGTAGCAACGGTGGGCGTCACACCGATAGCAAAAGAGGCAATCGGTTCTGCGGCAACGACTGCTATCATGAGCGGCGGTGGTTTTGTGGCGAACCAAGCTGGGGCATACGGGTTAAATACGGAAGTAAAAGAGCAACTTATGCAAGGTGAAATGTCTGGTGTTTTACCTAGACTTGAAGTTTCCAATGCAAAAGGAGACTTTACCTTCAGTATGCAAGATCCGGCTTCTGTCCGCGCATTAATGGCGTACCTTGGTCCTAAGGAAAATACTGCAATGACTTCTCCTCAAGCGCCTAAAGAGGCACAAGAGATGGAAGCCGCGCGATTAACACTGAAAAAGATGTTGGGTTCAGAGCCAAGTGAGCACTTGGTTCCTGACGTAGACTCTATCTTGAAGCTAAGCCCAGAGGATGCACCAAGTAAAACCGAGTCTATTGCTAACGGGGCGTTTAAAAAACTGTTAGGAGAAGATTGGGATTGGCTCATGCCAGCTGTTCGAGCGATTGACAAAGGGGAAGCAAGTAAAATAAACGAAAAGCTCACCTACAAGCTCCCCCTAGATGCAGCAAACGGACGAGTTTATCTTGATAAATGCCCAAACCTGAGTGACGTCCAGTTAGATGCGCTAGAAAAATTAGGCTCACCAAGTCAATTGCGATTGATGTACTTGGCAGAAGGCTGGGTGTAATTTCAAATGGTAAAGTAGGGAGTAGGTGCTGCTCCTTACTTTATCTACCGTCAGCGTTCCTTTTTGGGGCTGGCTCATGTCCATTGAATTTAACTTTTCGACTGAAGAAACAAACACACAAGTGTCAACGCTATACCAACCCAACCAATGAAAGAAATTTCTTCCCCAACAATCGCAACTGCTAGTGCTGCTGCGATAACAGGTTCAAATAGCGTGAGTATGCTAGCTCCACTGGCTGTAACAAACCGTAGCCCAAACCCAAAAGCGACGTAACCTAACCCCATTGGAATCAAGGCCATGTAGAGCATGACCGTCGTATTAGTTGACGATGCAAATAGATTATCGCCCGTGATGAAAAGTGTTGGTAGAAGCAAAACTCCACCAATACCAAAAACACTTCCCATGGCCGTTTGCGATTCAATGCCGTGGTCAATCATAGCCTTTACTCCCCATGAGTAAATGGCGTACGTCAGACCTGCCAATAGGCCAAGTAATACACCCCAATGCTTCATATCCTGATCAAATAAGCTATTTGCGGATGACTCAGAAGCCAGCAACAAGGTAATGCCAATGACCCCGATTGCGAAACTCATCATCCAGCGCTTGGTTATGGTCTGATTTCGGCTAAAGAGACACTCTAACAAAGCAGAAAAGAAAGGTGCAGTGGAGATAGAAACAACCGTACCAATAGCCACACCGGCGAATCGCATTGATGAATAAAAAGCCAGTGGGTAGGTGGCTAAGGCGATAATACTAACCAGTAACGTTTTCTTCTTATGTACGACTTTTCGAAAATCTCTCTTCAGTGACTTCGCAGATAGACATGCTTGCATAAAACCACCAATACCCATAGAAAATGCGCCAATGGCGAGAGCACTGACATCCGGTGCCAAGCTGGCAGCGGTGCCCGTCGTTCCCCACAGGGTTGAAGCAAAAAGTATGGATAAAGTTCCTAATTGATAGTCGGTGAAATGTTTTTTTAACACTGTAGTTTCTACCTAGTGAATGGCTGTTTTAGGGTAGAAAGAATAAAAGAAAGCGATAGAGAGTTTTGTGCTGAAAAGACGGAATACTTGTTCCAGAGGACTATTTTAGTGACTACCGGGAAAACTCTCTAGGAGACATGCCAAAATGCATTGAAAACCGTCGACTAAACGCGGAAAGGTCACTATAACCAACTCGTTCAGCTATCAACTGAACTGGAAGGTCTGTATGAGTCAGTAGTGCTTTGGCTTTTTCCATACGTTGTAGTGTAATGTACTTATGGACGCTCACTTTTAGCTGCTCTTTAAAAAGCTTTTTAAACTGCGTCGGACTCAAGCAAGCGGTATTCGCTAATGAGGCAATGGTGAGTGGCTGATCAAGCTGCTCGGCGATCACAACCTGTACATCTCGAATACGCGAATCTACGGAGCGAGACCGCTTTTGCTGCTCTAGCAACAGATAGAAGGTTGCAACCATTGAGTTTTCAATTTCATCATTAACCTGATACTCAAGTTGCTTTTCGACAAACTGGATAAAGCTCAGTAGAGGCGGGCTAATCGAAAACACAGCCACACTATTATCCATCAAATGAGTGGGCAAAGTGGTCATATCCGCAACAATAAAGCGTGATGACTCTTCGGCATTAAAACCGTGGGCACAACTTTTGGGGATGACTATGCAGTCGCCAACCGCCACCTTTCCGACATAACTATCCATATCAATCTGTATGTTGCCCTGGAGAGGAAGCACGAGTTGATGATAATCACTATGAGTATGTCGGCTCATACGTTTCGTGTAGGAGCGAATGCTTAAGCTAGATTTCATAAAAACAACATACAGTTAAAGGATACCGCATTATAGCGTTGAAAGTATCGAGGTTGAAAGCTGGGCAGTTGTAAGCCCAGATCTTGAATAGGATGTGGTTTGTTAGTCCGCCTCGGACTCTAACGAAGCCAACCAACGAAGCACTTCCGCAGTTGCCTCAATAAGATCGCTTGGGATGTACTGGTCGACGTTACCGTCGGCGTATAGTGCACGAGCAAGAGGGACTTTTTGCATCACAGGCACGCCTTCCTCTTTAGCGATTGCGACCATACGTTTGGCTACCGCATCGGTTTCCATCAAAGTGATGACGGGCAGGGGCGTTTCGCCTTTCTTGTAATAAAGGCCAACCGCGATATGTGTTGGGTTTGTAACTAATACATTAGAACGTTTAACGTTTTCACGTTGATTAGAGGCTTGTAGCTCTTGGTGTAACTGACGACGTTTGCTTTTTATTTCTGGACTGCCTTCCATCTCTTTGTATTCGCGCTTCACTTCGTCCTTGCTCATTTTGAGCTTTTTCGTGTGATCAAACTTCTGGTACGCAAAATCTGCGGCAGCGATGACGATGAAGCCTACCGAAGAGATAATCATTAATTGTTTAATCATGACGCCAGTAATGGTCGGGACACATTCTAGCCCACAAGTTGGAATTTGCATTAAAGCGTTGATGTTACCGCGTAATGTCACCCAGATAATGCAGGAAAGAAGAGAGACTTTAAGGATCGACTTGATAAACTCAATCACACTCTTAAGGGAAAAAATGCGTTTGGCACCTTCGACGGGATTGATCTTTTTGATGTCGGGTTTAACGGATTCACCACTAAATAGGAACCCGAACTGCCCCATATTGGAAAAGATGGCGACGAGTGCAGCAACCAGAATAATCGGAGCGAGTAGATAGGCAATTTCTTTTGCGATGGCGATAGCGACATCGACTAGCGCATCTTGGAAACCCTGATAAGCAAGCTTACTTGGTAGGAGAATAAGCGCTGAGATGTGCGACATGTAATAATCGGCGAACGCAAACAGTACAATTATGAGCGCCAAAATTAATGCAGACGATACGATTTCTTGGCTTTTGGCAACCTGACCTTTCTGTCGAGCATCGCGTAACTTTTTTGCGGTGGGTTGCTCAGTTTTTTCTGCACTCATAAAGAATCCTAAGCGTTATTGCCAAATGGTATTGAGTTGTTCTGCGAATCGGGTAATGCCGTAAAACTGTACTTCAAAGTGATCCATCATTATTCCGAGATACACGATCAGTAAAACACTCGCGATGGCACTTTTTATTGGCATGGCAAGGAAAAAAACATTCAATTGCGGTGCAAAACGACTGATAAGCGCCAGACCAAACTCAGCAAGAAACATTGCCAACACTAGTGGAGCGGACATCAACACACCAAGCCACATAAGCTGTTCAAATTGCGCGTAGAAGAAGCTAACCCATGCGTCGCTAACGGTTGGGAAAAAGTCCACGATCGGCCAAGATGTATAGCTTTTGAATAACGCATAGATAAAAGTGACAAAGCCCCCGCCAGAGAAGAACAGGGTAATCAACGTTTGGGTCAGCAACACGGCTGTTGGTGTGGATTGTGAGCCTAGCGTTGGGTTAAACATACTTGCCATGGCAGCACCACGTTGGTTGTCGACCAGAAAACCGGCCGCTTCTATCGCCCAAAAGGGGATAGCAGCAACAAACCCTATCAATAGCCCAATTAATACCTCCTTACCCAAAATCACTATCAGCCAAATGCCGTCGGTTTCTGCGGGCAAGCTTTGCTGATTAATCATCGGAAATATAAACAGCGCGAGTGAGCAAAGCACACCATTTCTCACCATGGTGCCGCCTAGCATTTGCTTGCTCAAAATAGGCAAAAAGATGAAGCATGCCATTAACCGAGGTAACGTCAGACTGTACAAAAATAAAACCTGGTGTAAGTCGTGATAACTCATCGTATTTGAGGAATTTTATCCATAGCAAGCGAGGCGAAGGCGTGGAGCTCTGCCCCTAGCCATTGCGTTGTGACGAACAGTGTAATAATGACCGCGATAAGCTTGACCACAAAGCCTAACGTTTGTTCTTGGACCTGAGTTAACGCCTGAATAAGCGACACCAATGTACCAACCAATGCTGCGACTAAAATCGGCGGTAATGACAAGTACAACACTAGGGTTAATGCTTGAGTCGTGAAATGAATGATTTCAGCAGAATGCATACTTTCTCCGTGATTAACCGTAACTCAACACTAAGCCGTGGGTGAGCTTTGTCCAGCCGTCAAGCAAGACAAAAAGCAACAATTTGAAGGGGAGGGAAATCGTCATTGGCGATACCATCATCATCCCCATTGCGAGTAGGATATTCGACACAATTAGGTCAATAGCGATGAACGGTAAGTACAACAGAAAGCCAATTTCAAAAGCGCGAGTAAGCTCGCTGACGGTAAATGCGGGCAGTAAGAGCAATAAACTGTCCGACTCTAAACGGTCTACGTACTTCTGTGGCCACAATGTGCGTGCAGCATCAGTGAAGAATATGGCTTCGGTTTCCCGAATATGCTTTTTCAAAAATTCTCGATAAGGCTGTAAACCGCTTTCAATGAGGCCTTCTACACTTGCAGAATCTTCAAGGGAGATATCATGCTGCTTTACGTAGTCGTAGGTTTCAAACCCGACGGGAGCCATGATGAAAATTGACAGAATGATGGCCAATCCGTAAAGCGCCATATTCGGCGGAATTTGCTGTACACCGAGAGCGTTACGCAGCAGTGAGAATACAACGGCGAGTTTCACAAATGACGTCGCCATCATGGCGATAAATGGGATCAGTGCCAGCAGTGCTAAGCTGACAATGAGATTGAGCTCGTCGGGTAACTGGATCATGCTGGCTCCTGCGTGCCACCGAACAGCTCCACTACGCGCACACCTAAATGTTCGTTAACATTAACCAGTTCACACTCACCAATGATTTTGCCGTTGGCACGCAATGTTACCGGCTTAGATACAGGCTGGTTTAGCTCGAATACGTACCCTGGCTGAAGCTGGTTAAGCTGCTCTAGCGTGATGGTTTGATGGCCGATATCAAACGTGAGTTCCACAGGCAGTTGCTGGTGGTCGGTTAACATTTCTGAAGTGTTTACGTCATTCATATTGGTTTCTTTTTCAATAATGTGAAGAGTTTGGTCATCTAGCTGGCAGCGCCAGAGATTCTGGTTAGATACTTGAAAAATGGCTTGTTGCTTGGCGATGTAACCATCGTCAAAAAAGATGACATCTCCCAGCTCGAGCGAATTAAATTCGCTTAACGTTAAATGGGTCCTTCCAAGACTTAACCACACAGGTAAAGCGAGGTGTCGAGCTTGTAGAGCAGCGCTGTTTGGTAGCGCATCCAACAACACGTCTGATCCTTCGCTAACCCACAAACAAAGAGAGCCGTTAGGCTTATTGAGGGTTAACATTAAAGTATGCTCTTGGGCCTGGCTCGCCTCTAACGGCTGTAGTTGACTAAGAATGGGTAACTGACCAAATAGCGCTTTGATTGCCTCACTATGCGGTTCTATCTGTGAGCTCAAAAGTGCTAACTGGAGGGAGTTAGGCAGGGACTCAAACGCAGTAGCATTTAAGGTCGATTTCAGCCAATGTTGGAGCTGCGCACGAGAAAAGTCTACTTGTAGGGTTTGCCCTCCAATCAACGTGGTTAAACGGAACCCTTCAAATGAAGGGATTTGAGCAACAGTAATCGATACGCTCTGACCATCAGTCCCTTGGAAGTGGCACTGTTTTGCACAAAGTTGATTGCTGAGCGCGATACTTTCTGCATCCACTTTGGGGATTATTAACGGCGTCATAGGTCATTCTCCGCTTGCCATTCTTCATACACGCTGCGTTGTTGGCGTGAGTGTTGTTGTTCATGTTGTTGTTGATCGAGCTGTTGAGTTTGTTCGCTGATCGCTAAGCGAAGTGGCTGCTCACCGCCGAATCGGTTTAGCCGTTCAGCAAGATCTTGTCTAGCTTGCTGGCTAATAATGGAAAGGGCATGCTCTTGTCGAATCGTCACGCTATACCCTTGAGCGTCCAACTTTATGTGGATTTCACCACCTTTTAATTGCCCTTCACTTAGAAACAGCCGAACCTCTTTGTTGTCCGATGCGGTTGGCAGAGCAACATAGATTTTGTCCACCAATTGCTGGAGTAATTGGTTTACGTCTCGCGTTGGGCTTGGTTGAGCCTGCGAAGCAACACTTTTTAGGATGACATCGCCTTGTGTTACCGCACTTGCAAAGGGTTGAGAAGGCACTTTTTCTTCATCCGTTTTAACGGCGACTAGTGCGCTTTTCGTCACGATTTTTTCAAGAGGCTTGGTTTCAGGCAGGCCACCAGTTTGGTCTGGTCGTTTGCCTGTATTCTGTAGCGGCGGAGTTGCACGCTTATTGTGCGTTTTTTCAGTTTGCTTTTTCGTTAAGCCAACAATGTTAATCCCATATTGAGCGAGCTCTGTCTCTGTCGCACTTTGGGGAAGCAAGCCAGATTCAAGCGTAGAGAGACAATCCGGCGAGGTATGTTTATCCATCGGCGTCGGTTTATCATCTTTCAAATGAGCTTGAGCTTGAAAGTGAGGATCAACACGCTCGGTAGAAGGGGAGCTTAGAACTGTGTCGCCATCGCTTTTTTCATCATTTTTAAGCAATTTATTGTTTTCGCTAATTATTTCTTCGCTATTTGCTGTGTCGTCTTGCGGTTTCTCTATATCTCTCTTAGTGACGACGTCACTTTTACCTTTTAAAGTGGAGGTGTTTTTGTCAGCGTTGGCTTCTTGGTTCGATGAGTTAGGTTTCTTATCTAGACCTTGAGATGTCTTATGCCTTAGCGGTATGTCTTCTTCGCCAGTATGATTTTTTTGGGGATTCGCAACGATAGACTCCTTTCCCTTGCTAGGCTTCTTCGTCATTGCATGCTCGAATTGTGATTGAAGCTCGGCCTCCTTCTCGAGAGGCACTTGTTCCGGTGTTGATTTGTGCAGCGTATTCGATGTTTCAGTTGTTGGGGTAATGCGCATAGTGAACCTTTAGATAATGTCGACAGTGCGAAACTCTTCCTGTTCGAGTTCTTCTTGGTATTGCCTTTCTCGCGATTTTTCCGCGACTTCTTGTTGCTGCAACTGAACGAATTTTTCTTTGGTTTTATGGGCTTGTCGCGCCTCTTTTTGCTTTTCTTTAAGTGCCGAGCGTTCGATTTCAAGCGCTTTTTTTGACTCGGCCACACGTTGTTTAAGTTCGGCTTCTCTCTCTCTTAACAACGCGATTTCTTGTCTTAATGTTTCCAGCTCTTTAAGAACGAGCGTTTGTTGTTTTGCTTTAGCAAAACGTCGCTCTTCTTCTTCCTGGCGCCAAACGTGATAGTCCGCGACAGAACGTTCGGCCTTTTGAACCTGTGCTGCGGCGTTTGACACTCGGTATTCTTGACGCTTGACGGCTTTATCCGCACGGTCAGCGCGAATTTTTTTGATTTCTAATAAGCGTTCTATCATTGTTTCGCCATCCCTTTAAGTTGAGCGATAGCGCCATCAAGATCGCTTGGTTCATGCGTGCCTTGGCGTAAAAAGACGTTTATATCATCACTTTGTGCAATGGCCATATCCGCTCGGCTATCTGCGCCATGTTGGTATTCGCCAATTTTGATTAGCAGTTCAACTTCTTCATACTTAGCTAACATTTCGCGAATATGAGCAGCAGACGCCTGATGATCGGATTCAACGATTTGATTCATCACTCGGCTTGCTGACCGAAGTACATCAATCGCAGGGTAATGGTTCATTGCCGCAAGTTTACGCGAGAGAATGATGTGCCCGTCTAGAATTGAGCGAGTTTCATCCGCGACAGGCTCTGTCATGTCGTCACCTTCCACCAACACGGTGTACAGTGCTGTAATTGATCCTTTGTCTGATTGTCCAGCTCGTTCCATCAGCTTTGGCAAAGCGGCAAAAACGGAAGGCGGATAGCCACGTCGTGTTGGTGGCTCGCCTGCGGCTAGTCCAATCTCCCTCTGTGCGCGGGCGAAACGCGTTACAGAATCCATCAGCAGTAGCACGCGTTTACCTTGGTCACGAAAATATTCTGCGATAGAAGTGGCAACAAAAGCGGCTTTGGCGCGCTCCATTGCTGGACGATCAGAGGTAGCGACCACTAAAACCGATTTGGCCATTCCTTCTTCGCCTAGGTCATGCTCAATAAACTCGCGCACTTCGCGTCCGCGTTCACCAATTAAGGCGAGAACGGTCACGTCAACTTCTGCGGAGCGAATCAGTTTTGCCAGTAGGGTACTTTTACCCCCGCCGGCCGCTGCAAAAATACCCATGCGCTGACCTTCACCACAGGTCAGTAGCCCATCAATGGATCGAACGCCAAGAGAGATTGGCTTTTCAATTAGTTTACGTTGCATTGGTGGTGGCGCATCGCGATAAACAGGATACCAAGCACTTGGTTCCTGACTCTGCGTACCGTCGAAAGGACGTCCAAGCCCGTCAAGCGTTGTACCTAACAGGTGGTCGCCAACACCCACTTCGTGCATTTTGCCCATTGGGCTTACTTCTGTATTTGAGGAAATCCCAAACATATTTCCTAACGGGGTGAGCAGAGCGTGATGCTGCTGGAAGCCAACCACTTCCGCTAACAAAGACAGAGTTTGATCGGGATTACGTAACTCACACAGTTCACCTACACGAACGCCAGGGACGACAGCTTTGATAATGGTGCCGGTGACTTGTGTAACGCGCCCGCGAATTTGGATCAAACGCGTGTGTTTAATCGCAGATTGTTGGATATCAGTGATGTATGAGAAATCGTTCAAGGTAAAAATATGCGCAATGATTGATGCTGAGAGGATAGAAAGTATAAGAATCAATTTATAGTGAATATCAGTCGGGAGTTTTTAGAAAACTGAAAGCGCACTAAAAAAACACGTCTGATTTTGACAGCTTCAACAAAGCGCACTTCCTATAATTCGCCTGTATTGTGCGGAAGGAGTGCAAGTGAATGAGTATTATCAACAATCATATCGCAACAAATCCAAAGTTTGATGCGTCTATCCAAAACGGGTTGGAATCGTCTCGCCCCGACGTTTCACAAAAAGGCAATTATCGCGGTGAAACCGTCCGTGTTCACAATGCCACACAATCACTTTTTGATGCGATGGAAGAACTCACTTCACTCGGTTCCGAAAAAGCAGAGAAAGATCTGACTAAGCGCAAAGTGAAAGACAGTGGTGTTCGAGTTAATGAAGCACATGAACTCGTTTCGGACTACTTAAGAAAAGTCCCTGATCTTGAAAAGAATCAAAAGATCAAAGATTTGGCTACAAAAATGGCGGGAGGGAATATCTCGACCATCGCGCAATTGCAAGCCTATTTGAATGGGTTTTCCGAGGAGAAAAGCCATCAATACCTCGCGCTAAAAGCCGTGAAAAAGTTTTTGAGTGCGAGTCCAGAAAGTAAACACCTACTAGCGCTGATTGACCAAGCACTTCTAAGAATCGAGCAAAACCCTGATACATGGTCTCAAATTGATACGGAAATTCGCGTCTCAAATTTTGCTGATGAATACAGCCAAGAGCAAGAGTTTAGCTCTTTGCATCAGCTGCGCGGCTTCTACCGCGATACCGTTCATAGTTATCAAGGGCTCGGCGCTGCTTATCAAGATGTGGTGGCGCGCTTTGGTGAGCAGGAGGTATCGACCGCTGTTGACTTTATGCTGCAAGGCATGAGTGCAGATCTTAGTGTTCAAGGTAGCAGTATCGATTCGGTTAAGTTGCAGTGGTTGATGTCCGATATGCAAAAACTCAAAACTCTAAATACGTTGCAAGATCGTGTGAGTCAGCTGTTCCAAATGTTTAAACCGGAAAGGACGAATTATGGCTTATCAAGTTTCTAATTTGATGGCTGATGTGATTGCGTTGGTAGAGCAGCGATGGGTAAGCAGTGATGAGATATGGAAAGTCGCCAACGCAATGGAATTGACGGCGGTAGAACAAAAAATCGATTTTTTTCGAGAGTTCCATAAGTTAGTTCGCGCAATCCCAATTGACGTATTCGCCGATGAAGAACAACGACAGAATTTAATCCAAGCGGTACAAAAGGCGCTAGACGAAGCCATTGATATAGAAGAAGAGGAAGCGTGGGAAGATGAGTTGGATTGATGCATCCGTCGATGAATTTTGCCGAGGAATGGGGCTCGATGCCGTCGATTTCTCATCAGCTGGACGGGTGCAGCTGGATTTTGAGCAAAGTGGTACGCTGCATATTGAGCGACAGGGTGAGCAGTTATTCTTGATGTTGTCTCGAGCGTTATCTTGGCATCAAACCAGTGACATTATTCAAAGTGCACTGTGTTTGTGTCATGCCGATCAAGGCTGGCCTTTCGAAATTAAAACCGGCTTGTTAGATGAACAAACTCTGGTTTTTTCAGCAAGGCTAAAAGGAGAAGAAGTAACACTTCCGACCTTAGAGCAAGCGTTTACGCTTTTGGCTCGTCTACATAACGATGTGGCAGGCTCATGACTCGAGTCAGCACTTTAAACGTAGGCATCGAAGCCTTTACGCATGTTACTCATAGTGAAGTTAAGGCCGATTTCCCAGAGCGATTTCAATTGCTTCCTGATGGTCAGGCGGTCGCTACTCATTTAGAGAAGCTCTATGACCTCCGGCCTTCAGACCAATATCTCATCGCGTTAACTAAGCCCAAGCTGCTGCACTCAGAGTTGTTGCGTCCAGAAAAATACCGTCAACAATTTGATGAAACGTTAGCTCAGCTGCAAGTTCTTGCACAGGATTCAGGCTCCGCTTCTTTTATCAAAGCATCTGAAACGCTACAAAGTACACAACTTGATCAGCGTTACCTCACTATGGCGCTCAATCTTCTTATTCAGGTCTAACCAACATGTTGAGATCCAAAGACATTGAACTCTTACTTGTTCACGCTGCGCTACAAGTTCAATACCAAAAGCCAGAGCATGCCATTTCTATTCTCGATGCGGTTCTAGAAATAGAACCGCAGCACAAAGAGGCGATGCAAACACTTGCTGTGGCATGTTTACAAAGTGGTCGATATACCCGGGCGATTGAGGTGTGCGAGCACTTATTAAAATCCGACCTTCATCCTGACTCGGCAGGACTCTGGTTTTGTTTAAGCCAAGCGCGTTGGAAACAAAATGACGTCGATGGGGCACGCCAAGCGCACCGACGCTATCTGCAATCTTTAAATAGTGAATCACATGAATAAGTTGGTCGATATTCTAAACAAAGTAGGGCAACGCAAAGACATCATGCTTGCGGTGATGTTACTCGCGATCGTCTTTATGATGATATTGCCACTTCCTACCGCACTGGTGGATGTGCTGATTGGCACCAACATGAGCATTGCGGTGGTGCTGCTTATGTTAGCGATTTACATCACCACGCCACTTGAGTTCTCTGCATTTCCTGCGGTGCTATTGATCACGACATTGTTTCGTCTGTCTTTATCTATCACGACAACCCGCTTGATCTTGCTACAAGGCGATGCTGGTCAAATCGTTTATACATTCGGTAACTTCGTTGTGGGCGGTAACTTAGTGGTCGGTATTGTTGTGTTCCTGATCATTACCATTGTTCAGTTTATGGTGATCACCAAAGGCTCAGAAAGGGTAGCAGAAGTTAGTGCGCGCTTCTCACTCGATGCGATGCCTGGTAAGCAGATGAGTATTGACGGTGACATGCGTGCCGGAGTAATTGACGTACACGAAGCTAGGCACCGACGATCACTGATTGAAAAAGAAAGCCAAATGTATGGCTCGATGGATGGCGCGATGAAGTTCGTTAAAGGCGACTCCATTGCGGGTCTGGTCATCATTGTGGTCAACATCTTAGGTGGCGTCACGATCGGGGTAACGCAAAAAGGCATGAGTGCTTCTGAAGCACTTGAATTGTTTGCGATTTTGACCGTTGGCGATGGTTTGGTATCGCAGATCCCGGCACTCTTTATCGCGATTACCGCCGGTATTATCGTGACGCGTGTTTCCCATGAAGACTCTTCTGATCTTGGATCGGATATTGGTGGGCAGGTGATTGCTCAGCCACGAGCACTTCTTATTGGTGGTGTGCTTTTGGTGCTGTTCGCACTCATCCCTGGGTTTCCAAAAATCACTTTTCTTGTCTTGGCCGCCGTGGTTGGTGGTGGTGGTTTCTTCCTTTTCTATCAACAGAAAAAACAAGCTGAATCAGATAGCACCGACTTATCAAGCTTTGTTTCGCAAGGGGCCGGATCGCCAGCAGCGAAGCCAAGCAAACCCACGCCTTCTAGAAACAGCAAAGGTAAGTTAGGTGAGCAAGAAGAGTTCGCCATGACGGTCCCGCTGTTGATTGATCTTGACGCGAGCCTTCAGGAAAGCTTGGAAGCGGTCGCATTAAATGAAGAGCTAGCAAGGGTTAGACGCGCACTATATCTCGACCTAGGCGTGCCTTTCCCAGGCATCCACCTGCGCTTTAACGAGGGGATGCAAAATGGCGAGTACTTAATTCAGTTACAAGAAGTCCCGGTTGCACGAGGACGAATTGTTAAAGATCAACTCTTGGTGACAGAAGGGAATGAACAGATCGATTTATTAGGCGTGCCTTATGAGCAAGATGAAGATTTTCTACCTGGTATTTCTAGCACTTGGGTGGCACAGAGTTATGAGCAAAAACTCGTAGCCAGTCATGTCGGTTTTCTCACACCCGACAGGATTTTAACGTACCACTTGTCTCATGTTCTCAAGGAGTACGCACAAGACTTTATTGGTATTCAGGAGACGCGTTATCTGTTGGAGCAGATGGAAGGCAGTTATTCGGAGCTAGTCAAAGAGGCCCAGCGTATTGTTCCGTTGCAAAAAATGACGGAAATCTTGCAACGCTTGGTTTCTGAAGACATTTCTATCCGAAACCTTCGCGTGATCTTGGAAGCGATGGTTGAGTGGGGCCAAAAAGAGAAAGATGTTGTACAGCTGACGGAGTACATTCGTTCCAGCTTAAAACGTTACATTTGCTACAAATACGCAAGCGGACAAAACATGTTGCCCGCTTACTTATTGGATCAAAATCTCGAAGACACAATACGCAGCGGTATTCGTCAAACCTCAGCAGGGAGTTACTTGGCGTTAGATCCGTCAGTAACGCAACAATTTGTCAGTGATGTGAAACAGACCATTGGTGACTTAAGCCGCATGCCGAATAAACCTGTGCTAGTTGTGTCTATGGATGTACGCCGATATGTGCGAAAGCTTATTGAATCGGAATACTATGATCTGCCCGTTTTGTCATTTCAAGAACTAACCCAGCAAATCAATATTCAGCCACTTGGAAGGGTGGGGATGTAATGAAAACAAAACTAATACTCTCGCTGGCGCAAGCGGGGATCGAAGTGACGCCATACTTTTGGCAACAAAGTGAAATTCAACTTGGTTATCGAATTGAAGTTGAAGGCTTAGAGCTCGTTTTTCGGGTGGAGGACGGTGAAATCATCATCGTTCTTCTGAAACGCGTTCGTCCAAAATTGGGGTTGAGTAACCCCTTTGCCGGCTTATTTCTCTTGGCTGAACATGCCATTCAACTTTATCCCTCCGATTGGGTCATTCGCGGCAACGTCGATGTGTTACGTGGTAGCAACATGAGCAGCCAGCGATTGGCACAGTTCTATCTAAAAGCATGCGGTGCAAGCCATGATGAGCTAGAAGACTGGTACTGTTTACGCCTAGCAGATTATAGACCTTTGAAAAAGTAGAAAAAGTAAAAACTCTCGACTGTTACTGACAGCGCCGATGAGATGACCCGCTTTAAGATAGGAATCAAGATGAAGCAACCGTTTACCGATGCGATTGAGAACGCTGAGCTTGCCATTAGAAAAGCTGAAGACAGAACCGATATTTTTAACGAGCTATTGGAAGGCTTAGGTGTTGGTCCTGTTGCGGGAGATGTTTTACTTGGCGGCATAAAAGCGCCAGTAAATACCATGAAACGTGCAGAGCAAGAGCTAATAGACGAAGTCCAGCGCCGCCGGCAACAACAAAATCAGCTACAAGGTACGTCAGGTAAACGCAGAAAGCGTCCCACAGTGATGCGCGGCATGATGATTTAGAGGTTTGGAAATGACGAATATGAAAACGACTGGCTCTACGACAGGAGCAACAGACACAGCTGCGAGTAGTGCACCATTACCCACTTTCCAACAAAACTTGATAGAGGCATTTACCCCTGTACTGGGTGAAGCAGAGACTCAGCAACTTGCCTCCCTAATCTCTTCATTGCCAACTATCTCGGGACAAACGGAATCACAAAGTATCGCGCTTTATGTTGATACGCTTGAAAACCTAAAAGCGAAAAATAACGCGTTTGCTGGCATATCGTTGAACGACACCGCATCTGTCTGGATAAAGTCGCTACAAAGTGCTAACTCAGATGGCGAATTAACCACAGCTGAGTTTAATGCTCAAACAAACCAAACGCTATCAAATCAGTTTCAGGCTTGGTTTAGTAAGTTACTGACGGACAACGTAGATAGCTCGTTATCTACTGAGTTTGTTAGTCAATTTAATCTGGGCACTCAGAGTAACCAAGCGGAGCAGATCGCCAACCTCTCCGAGACAGGTCTGGCTAATGCCACCAAAGAAATTTCTCTTTTTGTTGCAGAGCTTGCTAATCAAATGAGCTCCCGTGAAGTGAGAGATGCTTCTATTTCTTTTCTTCGCAATGCCTTTAGTAGCTTAGGTTCCGTTAATCTCGCGCAACTGAAGAGCTCGGATTTCCTGTTGACTAAAGAGAGTTTCGCTCTTCAAGTCTCAGCTCAATTAAAAAGTAGTTTTCAAGGCATCGGTATTACTTTAAGCACCGATGACGCAAGTGCGTTAGCTAATCGAATCACTTGGACTCCCGGTATTTCTAAACAGCAGCTTAAAGAGGCGCTAAATGAAATGGCCGCTCAAGTGAAAGGCCAATATCGCGCAGCTTATGGGGAGGCGGCTGGAACAAACAACCTTAAAGCAGCACTTAACACTGTCATTGGCGGAACCGAGCCTTTGACCCTTTCTAGTCTGTTCGCCAACTTCGCGGTGAGTTTAACAAATATAGAAATCGACGACTTTTACCAGGACAGCGCGATAGCCGATGTCCAAAAGACACAAATAACGTCAGCTCAAGTTACTTTGATCAAAGAAAACACCGAACGAGACATCCGATTACAGTTTGAAAAAATAGTAAAAGGTGAATCTACCGGGGCTTCATTTACTGAGCGATACGAGGCATTGCGCAAAAACTTAGGGGCATTGAAAGAGCGTCTACTCAATATCACCGATAAAGAGAAAGCGGATCGCGAGGTGAGAGCAGAGCACTCTCTAACGGCTCGTGATTTGTTGGCTGTTGTTGAGTCCAGCATTGGAGACCGTTTTGATGAGCAAGTGCTGCTTGCACTAAATGAGCGTCGTGTTAACCGTTTAGAGAAACGTAATGACCAGAAAGAGGCATTAGAGGATCTCACAATACAGCTTAAAGTTTTTGGTGTTGTGCAATCAAAAATTCACTCTACGCAAAGTGTTGATGGGGTTTATAAACCGGGATATCCAGAAAGTAACTTCAAAGCGAGTGACTTTAACTACAGCAATCAAACGGATTTTGAAGCTTCACCTGAGTACAAGTATTTGACGGATAATAAGATAACAAACCATCGAGACTTCCTTCAAACACAAGGTATTACTATCGGTGATGGTGCTTCGTACCAAGACGAAGAGAAGTCGAAAAAGCTGTCTAATTTTTCTAGTTCTGTCAGTGCTAAATCCAAGTTGCTTAACGATGAAGTGCAAATCAAAACCACTGAGCTGAACGACACCAGTTCTCAATACAACTCGACCGTTGAAGCGATGAACAAGTTTGTTCAGAAGTACCACAGTATTTTACAAGAAATCCTACGAGCCATTTAAGGATAACCAACCATGACTAAAACAAACGCGACCGATCCATCTCAAATGCAAGCAGAAGAACTGCTGTCTTTTTTGGAAGAGGGAGGCACGCTAAAAATGTTGCACGATGTGTCTCAGGACACCATCGAACACATTTATGCCGTAGGTTACAACTTTTTCCAATCGGGAAAGATTGAGCAAGCAGCGAAAGTATTTCAATTACTCAGCATGCTTGATCATTATCAGGCGCGATTTTTCATTGGCCTTGGCGCGGCTCGTCAGGAGTTGGGTGAGTATCTGCAGGCAATAGACGCCTACAGCTACGCAGCGCTAGTGGACGTAAATGATCCACGCCCACCTTTTCACTCTGCTGAATGTCACCTTAAACTGGAACAACTGACAGAAGCAGAGAGTGGGTTTTACAGCGCGAAGGAGATGTCTGCCGGAAAATCACAATATGCAGATTTGCATGAGCGTGCAGGCATCATGTTAGAAGCGGTGAGAAATAAAAAGGAGTAATTAGACTATGAGTTCTATTGCACTTGACCGCATCCAGACACAGGTTTATAGCCCTGAATCTGGCCAAGCCACGTTAGATAACGTGCAGAAAACGGCGTCTACAGCGACGCCTTCTGTGACGGTAGAAAACGTGAAGAGTAAAGATGCAGATGTACTGAACACCGGAAAAGTAAAAGTTCAGTTAGATGCACCTAACGCAGCTGTTAGTGACAAAGTGAATGATTTGACGCTAAAAGCCATGGCACAGCTGCAAAAGATCGTCGATACCATTGCAAAATCTCTCC
This sequence comes from Vibrio sp. 2033, assembly GCF_033339735.1. Lineage (NCBI taxonomy): Bacteria > Pseudomonadati > Pseudomonadota > Gammaproteobacteria > Vibrionales > Vibrionaceae > Vibrio > Vibrio sp. 2033. The sequence continues at coordinate 63,238 of NZ_JAWOVC010000014.1, read as the reverse complement.
ATGCAGTTGCAGACCAAACAGGTTCGATTGCCGTCAAAATCATCGCAGGATCTGCTGATGATTTTGAAGTAGAGCTTGCTGCTATCACGGATAAACTGAAAAGTGCTCAAAACGAGCTGAAAATTCAGGAAGTGAAGGTCGCAAAAGCTAAGCACGAAAAAGAGATGGTGGAAAACCAAGACAAAATCAAAGAATCGGAAGCCGCTGCAAAAGAAGCCCAAAAATCAGGCTTAGCAGCGAAGATCTTTGGTTGGATCAGTGCGGTGGTTTCTATTGTTGTTGGTGCCGTAATGGTGGCAACGGGTGTTGGTGCAGCAGCCGGTGCACTTATGATCGCTGGTGGCGTCATGGGAGCAGTGAGCATGGCGTTGCAAGAGCCAGCCGTTCAAGATGCGCTAAAAGAAGCGGGCGTAAATGTCGATGTGTTAAACAAAGTCGTAATGGCATTAGAAATCGCCGTCGCGGTTATCGGAGCTGTTGTGACGTTTGGTGGTGCAGCAGCTGGCGGTATCGCGAAACTTGCAGCGAAAGGTGCTGGTAAGGTAGCTCAAAAGGTCACGGAAATCGCTACGAAAGCCGCTGCAAACATGGCGAAAGTGGCGGATATGGGCACAAAAGCTGCGACAACAACAGCGAAAGCGATTCGTTATGGCGCAGAAACCGTTGATCTCGCCGTCAACGTGGGTAAAGGCGCAACGGACAGTGTCCACGCTGCTAACAATGCTCACGTGACAGAGATTCAGGCTGATATCACAGACCTTCGAGCCAAAATGACGTTAAGCCAGGCTGTCATTGATAAGCTCAAAGAAGAGATTGGTAAGTTGATGGAAGACTTCCAAGAGTTGATGAGCCTCATCATGCAAATGATTCAAGCGAAAAGTGAAACTATGCAAACGGTGTTAAGCCGTCCTGCAACGGTATAAGAAGTTTATTATGCTAGATAAAGTAGGCGGAATGGGTCGTGGTGAACTATACGGTTTAGGCGATACCATTAAAACCAACAAAGCAGAAAAAGTGCCGGAAACAAAGCTTGAAGCGGGCGCCGTTAAAAGCCAAAGTGAGTCAGGTGTTTCTGGTGCAGCACGCTACCAGTTAGAGACACCTAAAGCTCCTACAGTGAGTAACCAAGCTCAAGTTGTTGCAAACTTAATGAGTGCTCTTGCGCCGACGGTGAGCTCATTAATGAGCACAACGATGAAAGCACTTAACGGTGAGGAGGTGATCAAGTCACCATCAGATGCGGTATCACAATCGTTGACGCTATTAACATTGTTGTATCAAGTATCAAAGCTGAGCCGTGAGCAGCAAGTGCTACAACGTGAAATTGCTGTTGAAGCAAACGTCGCGAGTTTAGAAAGCCAAGCGGCAGAACTCAACAACTCGGCAAGCGCAATGATCGCGATGGCAGTCGTTTCGGGTGTATTAGCGGGTGCTACCGCAATTATTGGTGCCCTTGGTTCTTTCAAAGCAGGGAAAGAAATCAAGAATGAAATGGCGAGCAATAATGTACTGAAAACGCAAAAAGCTGGCTTCGATCAAGCAGAAGAGTTATTAAATAACAATAGCTTGTCTAAAACTCAGCAAGATCAGGTTAAGCGTGCGCACTCACTAGCGAAAGACAATATCGCAGACACGACAGCGCAGCTGACAAGTGGTGGCCGTAAGTTCGATAAGTTGATGAGCTCAAACCAAGCGAAGAACGCTATTCTTCAAGCTTTGGGCCAGATGGCAAACTCAGCATCGAATGTAGAGCAAACCAAAGCGCAAGCGCGCAGCAAAGATGATGAAGTACAAGCGACTCGCGCACAAGCAGCCAAACAGAAAGCCGATGAAAACATTGGTTTCCAAGAAGGCTTATTGAAAGAGCTACGTGACTTGTTCCGATCTATCTCAGATAGCCAGAACCAAGCGTGGCGAGCATCAGTCCCAACGGTGTAACCATCCGTTTCACTAACTACAAAGCGTTGTTTATACAACGCTTTTTTTATGGGATTCAAGTCTAAATGCTATTTATCAGTAGGTTAAGTTGATAAAAAAGTATATATCTATAAATCAACCGCCAAGGATGAGAACTCAAACGTTATCAAATTGTTAACGGTTGCTATACTTAAACGGTCATCAACACAAGTAAAAGGGATGTTCAATGTTTAAGTTTAAGCAAATCGCACTTGCGGCTTCTTTGGCGGCACTCACAACAGGCTTTTCTGCGTCTGCGGAGGAAACGTTTGTCACGATTGGTACCGGTGGCGTAACAGGGGTTTATTATCCGACTGGTGGCGCTATTTGTCGCTTGGTTAACAAATCGCGAGAAGATCACGGTATCCGTTGTTCGGTAGAAAGTACTGGGGGGTCGATTTATAACATCAACACTATTCGTGCTGGTGAATTGGACCTTGGTATCGCGCAATCAGACTGGCAGTATCATGCTTACAAAGGAACCAGTAAGTTTGAAGAAAGCGGGCCTTTTAAAGAGCTGCGCGCCGTATTCTCCGTTCATCCAGAACCGTTTACTGTCGTTGCACGTAAAGACGCGAACATCAAAACTTTTGATGACTTGAAAGGTAAGCGCGTCAACATTGGTAATCCTGGTTCTGGTCAGCGAGGTACTATGGAAGTGCTAATGAACCAGTATGGTTGGAGTAACGACGACTTTAAGCTTGTCTCTGAGTTAAAAGCAGCAGAGCAATCAAAAGCACTTTGTGATAACAAAATTGATGCGATGATTTATACCGTTGGTCACCCAAGTGGAGCGATTAAAGAAGCCACTACGTCGTGTGATAGTAATATCGTAACGGTAGCTGGACCTAATGTAGAAAAACTGGTTGCAGACAACAGCTTCTATCGTGTCGCAAATGTCCCAGGTGGTATGTATCGTGGCACAGATAGTGATGTTCAAACCTTTGGTGTGGGCGCGACGTTTGTTTCTTCTACTGCGGTACCAGAAGATGTGGTTTATAACGTGGTTAAAGCGGTATTTGAAAACTTCGATGATTTCCGCCGTCTCCACCCAGCGTTTGCAAACTTGAAGAAAGAGGAAATGGTAAAAGACGGTTTATCTGCGCCTCTTCACCCAGGTGCGCTCAAATACTACAAAGAAGTAGGGCTGATTAAGTAAGCGTTACTTTCTCTTATTATTGATGTAAAACGCCATCTTTCTCGATCAATGCCACTCGTTTAACCGCGAGTGGCATATTTCTATTTCTCGTCATCCTGTACAGCGACGAAGGAGCGTGATACAGGATCTTCTATCCGAGCACTTTGTGATCAAAATGGTTTCATTAGCCGCTCAGTGTAGTGATATTAGATTCCTAACCTCGCTGGAGTGACACAAAAATCGTTAAGCTATCTGCATTAATCTTTCGCGCTGGTGTTTTTGTAGGATTGTTATCCACTTGTACAAGTTTTGCTTAAACATAAACATCAATGAAAAAGTAGATAGTGATGAGAATAGAAGAAAGAGCAACAAACCCTTTAACATGATTGGGATTCAGTTGACGAGATACACGAGCTGCAAGATACCCACCTACCAACGTACCGACCAAAACAACACTACCTGTGTGCCAGTCAATGGAGCCATTGGCAACAAAAATCACGATAGCAATGAGTGAAACACACGTAGATACGAGCAATTTCAAACCGTTCATTAAATTAATGTCTTGGTGGCCAGCTACTACCAGATAGCTCAGAACAATAACCCCTAAACCTGCGTTGAAAAAACCACCGTAAGCAGAGACACCAACAAGTAGTAAACCCAACGCGATTGCTCCGAGTATGCCAGCATGTTTGTGCTCTTTCGCGACAGTTTTGATTAGCATTGTTAAACGAGAACCGATGAGAAAAAGCACGGTGGCAAATAAGAGTAACCAAGGGATAGCTTCCATAAATAGCGATTCTGGCGTGTTGAGCAACAGATATGCTCCGACAGCGCCGCCGACTAAACTGAATGAGACTGTGAACAGCAGTTCATGCTTGTTCTTCATGATCTCTTCTCTGAACCCGACGGCTCCGCTAATGTAACCCGCACATGAAGCATACGTGTTTGTTGCGTTAGCCATAATAGGAGGAACACCAACTGCCAATAGAGCCGGAAAAGTAATAAAGCTTCCGCCTCCCGCTATGGAGTTAATGATCCCACCAATTACGCCAGCAACGAATAAAAGTGCTAGTTCTAAAAGCATAAACAATCCTTGTTATGTTCTTTTTCATTGTTAGAGCTTCAGATGCTCTAACCCACATGCTCTAATGTTCTGATATGAGGTTTACTTTACCCGCTCTAAAACAAAATTGTTCAGTTCTGTAACGTTTTTGATGACATGAACGGTTTTACTTTGAGAGTACCCTTCGAGGCGAGACATAAAGTCATCATTCCAGAATGCAGGGCATTGCTGAAGAACTTTGTAGCTTTGTAACGTTCCTTTCAGTACCGAACTACCATCAGGCCAACCTTCAGGTTTTATGAATAGTCCTTTAAGGAGACGTTTCGTCACAAACCAATAGCTTACGGAGTATGGTAGATCAATATAAATGAGAGTATCGGCTGCATCTAAACGAGCGTTGAAAGAGCTGAGCGGTCCAAGGCCATCTATAATCCAACGATCTGAGCTTAGTATATTGCTATGGGCTTCATCAAAAACGTTACGCTCAACGGGATCACCGTTTGGTTTATAGACTATTGAATCTAATTGATGAAGAGGAAGACCGGTAGCAGACGCGATTGCTTTACTTACCGTCGATTTTCCACTGCCGGGTTTACCAAAAACTGCTATTTTTTGCATTGTGACCGCCTCCAAGAGAGCTTTTCCCATACGGTAGAGACAGAAAACCCACCGCTATGGGTGGGTTCGATAAATACTGAGCGCATCAAAAAATCCCACCATTCCTATGGAATAATGATAATTCGTTGGTTAAGTTGCGCTAAGTGTGTGTTCATACAATCACCTTCATATAACGACAGTGATTTGTCAATACCATCTGCACAATAAGCGAACGATTTGGAGGGCGGAAGATAAAGCCATCACGATGGATGGCTTTATCTAGGTTGAAAGAGACAGCGATTACTGCTCAACGCTGACTGGCTGTGCTTTAAACTTTTGAATCAGCTTTACGATTAGTGGACTTGCCAATACCAATACAGCTAAAACAGTAAAGGTAAGGGTAATAGGACGTTCCCATAGGAAACTCAGTTCTCCATCTGAAATCATTAATGCGCGGCGTAAGTTCTCTTCCATTAATCCTCCAAGGATGAAGCCCAGCAATAAAGGTGCGAGCGGGAAGTTAGCGAGCCGAAGTGCAATGGCAGCCATAGCCACAATCAGCATCACGAACACATCCATAGTGTTAAAAGAGACCAAATAAACCCCGGTGATTGAGAAGAATAAAATCATCGGTAGAAGCACCGTTCTTGGAACCGCCAAAAGCTTTGAAATGTACGGAATCAACGGTAAGTTCAGGATCACAAGTACGATGTTGCCGAAGTACATGGAAATGATCACTGACCAGAACACATCTGGGTGTTCAACAAATAGGCGAGGGCCAGGCTGGATACCATAAGCGATCAGCGCACCGAGCATTATTGCTGTTGTACCAGACCCCGGAATACCAAGCGTTAATAGCGGTACAAATGAACCACTAGATGCTGCATTGTTCGCAGACTCTGGCGCAACCAAGCCACGGATACTGCCTTTACCGAACTCATCCTTTTTCTCTTTAGGTGCGAGGTTGCGCTCCATACCATAGCTTAAAAAAGCAGCAATAGTCGCCCCTGCGCCAGGAAGAACGCCAGTGAAGAAACCTAATATTGAAGAGCGAATTGAAACAGGCGCAACATCTTTGATTTCTTCCTTGGTCACTTTCATTGAGCCAATGTTGCTCAGCTTTTCTTGTTCTTCATCGCTGGTGTCTTTTGATGGTTTAAGAATGCCCATCAATGTTTCACCCAGTGCGAATGTCGCCATTGCAAGCAACAAGAAGCTAAAGCCATCCATTAAATCCGTTAAACCGAAGGTAAAGCGTTCAACGCCTACGCCTTTATCGATTCCAACTGTAGATAGCATCAAACCAAGAATGGTCATCATCCACGCTTTGATTACCTGACCTTTCCCCGCAAAAGCCGCGACTGCTGATAACCCAAGTAGCATCAACGCAAAATAGTCCGACGATTGGAAGCTAAGGGAGACGCTAGCCAATGCTGGTGCGGCAACAAGCAACATAATGGCAGATAGCGTACCGCCAGTGAAAGACGAATAAGCTGCCAAAGCTAATGCTTTACCTGCCTGGCCTTTTTGAGCCATTGGGTAGCCGTCGAATGCTGTGACCACGGTTGAAGAACAACCCGGCGCGTTAATTAAAATCGACGATGTAGAACCACCAAATACCGCACCGTAATAAACACCCGCCATTAAAATAAGGCCAGAGGAGGGCTCTAGGCCATAAGTAATTGGGATCATCAAAGCAATGGCTGAGATCGGCCCAAGTCCAGGTAACATGCCGATAAATGTACCGACGAAGCAACCAACGATCACCATCATAATGTTCATTGGCATTACTGCGGTGGATAAACCTTGTAGAATTCCATCTAACATAATTCAGTCCTTTCTTTGACTACCAGATGGTGAAAATCAAACCCGGTTCGAGATAGATGTCCAAACCTTGAGTGAGTAATAAGTAGAACGCGATCACGAATGGAAACGACGCGCCAAACAGAACGGGTTTACGTCTTTCCCCGAGCAGATAAAAGCCAGCCAATAAAAAGAAGCCAGTAGCTATCACAAAACCTAGATAAGTCAGGCCCACGCCGTAGAGCGCCATTAAAATTAAAAAGGCAATCAGTAACTTCCAATTGAAGGTCAGCACTGCGCCACTTTGTTTATCTGGTTGTCCTGTCACCAGCAATAGCAAAGAAAGGCCGACACCAACGTAAGTCAGGATGGTTGGCAGAGTACGTGCGGTGAATGGTTCATACTCATCACCTGGAAACAATGGAATTTGTGAGGTTTGATAACCGTAGCAAAGACAGAAAAGTAGAAAGATCATTGCGCCGACGCGGTCACGACAGAGCAAATACTCTTTGGTGAAAAAGTTGGTTGAACGAGGCATATTCAACTCCTAACAAAAGTAAAAAAGACCGCATATGGACGTCAATGAATAAACTAAACCATTAACAATTAAGCATTTCGCTGCTAGTCGAGCCGCTTTGGGTATATAAACAAAGGAGTGTGCATGTCGATTGTCGACAATGTCCATATGCGGTGAAACTTAGAGTACAAATACAATGGGGAAATACCAACCTACGTTATTCATTGAGGTTGGTATCTGAGGGACCCCAATTCGATTGTTACTTCAGGAAGCCTAACTCGCGCATTAAGTCACCCATCTGCTGCTCTTGATCTTCAAGAAACGCGAAGAATGCTTTATCCGCTTTATAGTTGTCGATCCAACCATTGCGGTCTCGAACGACTTGCCATTCGTCGGTGTTATACATTTTAGTAAATGCGGCATTCCATTCATCTAGCTTTTCTTGGCTTGTGCCTGGTGCTGCAAAGAATCCACGCCAGTTAGCAAAGACAGTTTCATTACCATATTCGGTGAGAGTTGGAATGTTAGGCGCAGCTTCTAAACGTTTTGGTGCTGTAATCGCTAACACTTTCACTTGCCCAGACTTAGACATTTCGAGTACTTCACCTAGCCCTGTAGAGAGCAGTTGTGTTTCGCCTGAAAGTAGGGCTGCCATGGCTTTTCCACCTGCATCATAGGCAATGTAACGAACTTTACGCGCATCAAAACCTTCACCTTTGAAAGCTGCTGCTATAACCAAATGATCCATAGAACCACGAGCAGAGCCACCAGCAACCTTCACCTTACGTGGGTTTTCTTTAAAAGCTTTAACGACATCTTCCCAAGAGCTATAAGGAGAATCGGCTGATGTAACAATGGCGCCATAATCGGCAACCGTTGCGGCAACAGGAGTCAAGTCGCGGAAAGATTGTGGGAAGATCCCACTGAGCGAGCGAACGACGATCGGTGTTGAGTTCACCATGAGTGTATCTTCTTGACGATCAGCCGTTTCAATCAAATGTGCGATTGCTTTGCCACCGCCACCACCAGATAGGTTTTGAAATGATACGGTTTCGACGATGTCTGATTTTATTAATACATCACCAGTACCTCGGGCGGTCATGTCCCAACCGCCACCGGCACCTCCAGGGATAAGAAAGTGCATTTTTTCAATATCTGCAGCAAGAGCGTTGAATGAAAATGAAGCTGCGATGATTGAAGCTGCGAGCGTTGGTTTGAGTACCTTTAACATGTTCACGTTCCTTATGTTAGCGACTCTATTTAGTTGAGCCTTATTGTTTTTGCTCAGTTGTCATGCCTTGTAAGCGTTAAAGCTGAACTTGGTGTAAAGGTTAATTAAGTGTTAAATATCTGTCTGTAAAAGAGATATAAAGAGAATATTGAGCATTTCGGTTATTTTGTTCATAAAGTTCACGGCGAGAAGTTGGTGTTAGGTCATGCGGCTTTACGCTTTGGTAGGCCATAATAAAATGACGGAAAATGAACGAGGAAAAGAGAATGAAAGGGACGTGTTTGTGCGGGGCAATTGAAGTCATCGCTGAGGTTAAAAATGAGGTTAGCCTGTGTCATTGCTCTATGTGTCGAAAATGGTCGAGTGGCGCACTTCATGCGGTGCATTGTGGGCCTAACGTGACGTTTAAAGGTGGCGAACCTAAACGTTATCAGTCGTCAGACTGGGGTGTGAGGGGGTTTTGCGGTGAGTGTGGGACAAACCTTTTCTACCATTTGTTGCCGACAGGTGAGTACATTCTTTCCGCTGGTTTGTTCGATAACCCAGATTTCAAACTCACTTTAGAGATTTTTACCGATGAAAAGCCAGCTTATTATGACCTCAATTCCGCTTCACAAAAGATGACTTCGCAACAAGTCTTTGATCAATTTGTACCTAAAGAATAGTTTTTTATCCGATTATTGTTCGACAGCTGAGCTTTTAATTTTTAGATCATAAGCTTAAAAGTTTATAAGTTGTCGACAATATGAGTTCCTCATTCTTTATTCCTGCTAAAAACGGCACTTAATAGGCATTTTTGGCCCATTTAAATTACGACCTTAGTCTAAATTGTCGACAATTTACTTGATTGTCGACACTTTGATCGACTACTTTATATTCAGGTTAAGAAATTGTAGACATTTCGATGTCGGTAACAAGAGTATCTGAATATGAACTCTGAGTTGAAAGCTCGTTATAAAGTGCTGGGTTCTGAGAAAGAACACACCAAATCCGAAACGCTGACCGAAACACTGATTGAAGTCATTGTTAATGGCGATGTGAAGCCTGGCCATAAGATATCAGAGCCTGAGCTAGCAAAGAAACATCAGGTCAGTCGTGGGCCTTTGCGTGAAGCATTGATGCGCTTAGAGGGGCTAGGGCTCATCGAGCGAATTCCTCATGTTGGGGCTAGAGTGACCACTTTTTCTCCGGAAAAGCTGATAGAACTTTATGCCGTTCGAGAAGCATTGGAAGGCATGGCGGCAAGGTTAGCTGCGCGACACATTACGCAAGAAGAGCTCTTAAGCTTGGAAATGCTATTGTCGACACATTCCAAGCATATAGACCAAATGGAAGGCGCGTCTTACTTCCATCAACATGGTGACTTTGATTTTCACTATCGCATCATCCAAGCGAGCAGAAACAGTAAGTTAATATCTCTGCTGTGTGATGAACTCTATCACTTATTACGGATGTATCGTTACCAGTCGCCACGTGCGCAATCTCGCCCGAATGAGGCGCTCACCGAACACAAATTCATTTTGGAAGCCATTCGCAATCGCGATGAAGAGCTTGCAGAAATGTTGATGAGAAGACACATATCAGGAAGTCGAAAGCTCATCCAATCTCAAATTATACATACAGAAAGTTTAGACAAAGACTAGAAGGAATTCGTCATGAGCTTAACACCGGGAGCGAAATTCAGACTCGCCATTGAACAAAATAATCCACTACAAATTGTCGGCACTATAAACCCGTATTGCGCCATGATGGCAAAAAACTTGGGTCACCAAGCGATCTACTTGTCTGGTGGCGGTATCGCAAATGCGTCATACGGATTGCCGGATCTCGGTATCACAACATTAAACGACGTTTTGGTTGATGTTGACCGCATTACTAACGCATGTGATTTGCCTCTTTTGGTTGATATTGACACGGGCTTTGGCGGTGCATTTAACATTGCTCGCACGATCAAAGCGATGGAAAAAGCAGGCGCGGCAGCGGTGCACATGGAAGACCAAGTCGCACAGAAACGTTGTGGTCATCGTCCGAACAAAGCAATAGTCAGCCAGCAAGAGATGGTTGATCGTGTAAAAGCCGCGGTTGATGCACGCAATGATGAAAGTTTCGTGATTATGGCTCGTACTGACGCGTTAGCTGTTGAAGGCATGGACAGCGCAATCGAGCGCGCGATTGCGTGTGTGGAAGCTGGCGCAGACATGATCTTCCCCGAAGCGATGAACAAGCTGGACCAGTACCTTCAGTTTTCAAATGCGCTTGAGCAAGCGACCGGAAAGCACGTTCCTATTCTGGCGAATATTACAGAGTTTGGCGCGACACCGCTGTATGGCTGCGATGAGCTAGCGAAAGCAAAAGTGGACATGGTGCTTTATCCATTAAGTGCGTTCCGTGCCATGAACAAAGCTGCTGAAACGGTCTACAAACATTTGCTAGAAGTGGGTAATCAGGAAGCACTGGTTGATTCGATGCAAACACGTAAAGAGTTGTATCAGCACCTGAATTACCACGACTATGAAGACAAACTTGACCAGTTATTCTCTGAAGGGAAATAGCGGGGAAAAGCAAAAATAGACGGAAGCCCAAGAAAAAGATAATCGGAATTTATCTCATCTAATAACGTGAAATTCGTTTGGCTAAAAACACCCCAGAGAGGGAAAAGTCAGACAGAAAAGGAGTTCAAACAATGTCTCAAACTGCAGAAAAGAAAGCAGAATTAGGTGGCGCAGGCCTTCGTGGTCAAAGCGCAGGAAGCACAGCTTTATGTACTGTCGGAAAAACGGGAACTGGTTTAACTTATCGTGGATACGATATTACTGATCTTGCGAACAACGCACAGTTTGAAGAAGTGGCTCACCTTCTGTTACGCGGTCACTTGCCGAATCAACAAGAACTTGATGCGTACAAGACACACCTACTCAGCCTTAGAGGTTTGCCAGCCGAGCTAAAACAAGCTTTAGAGTTGATTCCTGCAAGCGCACACCCAATGGACGTAATGCGCACGGGTTGTTCTGTATTGGGTAACCTAGAGCAGGAAATGAGCTTCGAGGAGCAACTGAAAGCAACCGAACGTATGCTAGCCTTGTTCCCTGCCATCATCTGTTACTGGTACCGCTTTAGTCATGATGGCGTGCGTATCAACACCGAGGATCAGACTGAAGATTGCATCGGTGGTTACTTTTTGCGATTACTTACAGACAAAGCGCCATCTGCGCTGCACAAACAAGTGATGCATTGCTCGCTCATTCTTTATGCTGAACATGAGTTTAATGCTTCTACATTCGCAGCACGCGTTTGTGCATCAACGTTGTCAGACATCCATTCTTGTATCACGGCAGCAATCGGTACGCTTCGTGGACCACTTCACGGCGGCGCAAACGAAGCGGCGATGGAAATGATTGAAGATTGGCAAACGCCCGATGAGGCGGAAGCGAACATCATGAAAATGCTAGCCAATAAAGACAAGATCATGGGATTTGGTCATGCGATTTATCGTGAAAGTGACCCTCGCAACGCCTTAATAAAACGCTGGTCCAAAGAGCTATCGAAACAAGTTGGTGATACACATCTATATGCGGTTTCTGAGCGTGTTGAATCAGTGATGAAACGAGAGAAAGGTCTGTTCTGTAATGCGGACTTCTTCCATGCATCGGCTTACCACTTCATGGACATTCCAACCAAACTATTTACCCCAATCTTTGTGATGAGTCGTTTAACGGGCTGGGCTGCACACGTTTATGAACAGCGTGCCAATAACCGTATTATTCGCCCAAGTGCCGATTATACGGGCCCAGATCATCAAGAATGGGTGCCTATCGAGAATCGCTAGCGCGAAGGTCAACGAGGGCATTATATGCTTTGGTTGACCACCTCCTTCCTTTGTCATTCTCTCTAACAGAGGAAGGAGATCCTCTCATCACTGTGTTTCTGGAGCAATGGAAAACCTTGATGAAGGCAAGATGTAAAGACTGAATGGAAGCAAACCATGAACACAAATATTAATACTCAATATCGTAAGCCGCTTCCGGGAACTCAACTGGATTATTTTGATGCACGCGAAGCCGTCAATGCCATTTCTCCTGGAGCCTATGAAACACTCCCTTATACCTCTCGCGTGCTAGCTGAGCAACTGGTCCGCCGCTGTGACCCGAACACATTGACAGATAGCCTGAAACAGTTAATTGAACGCAAACGCGATCTTGATTTTCCTTGGTATCCAGCACGCGTTGTTTGTCATGACATTCTTGGTCAGACCGCTCTAGTCGATTTAGCGGGTCTGCGCGATGCCATTTCAGATCAGGGCGGTGATCCTGCAAAAGTGAACCCAGTGGTTGAGACACAATTGATCGTTGACCACTCTTTAGCGGTTGAACATGCGGGCTTTGACCCTGATGCCTTCGACAAAAACCGCGCGATTGAAGAGCGCCGTAATGAAGACCGATTCCACTTTATTGAGTGGTGTAAAACAGCGTTTGAAAACGTCAGCGTGATTCCAGCTGGGAATGGCATCATGCACCAAATCAACTTGGAAAAAATGTCTCCTGTGGTACAAGCAAAGCAGGGCATTGCCTACCCAGACACCTGTGTGGGTACGGACAGTCACACGCCTCACGTAGACGCTCTTGGTGTTATTGCGATAGGTGTCGGTGGTCTGGAAGCAGAAACCGTCATGCTTGGCCGACCATCAATGATGCGTCTACCAGATATTGTCGGTGTCAAACTGACGGGTAAACGTCAACCGGGCATTACCGCAACGGATATTGTCCTCGCGATTACTGAGTTTCTGCGTAATGAGCGTGTGGTATCTTCATATCTTGAATTCTTCGGAGAAGGCGCACGTGATCTAACGATCGGAGACCGCGCAACGATTTCAAACATGACACCAGAATACGGCGCAACAGCTGGCATGTTTTATATTGATGAGCAGACCATCAATTACTTGAAACTAACTGGTCGAGATGAAGAACAAGTTGCTTTAGTAGAAAATTACGCAAAACAAACCGGTCTTTGGGCAGACGGTCTTGATAGCGCCGTTTACGAGCGCGTACTTGAGTTCGATTTATCATCAGTTAGCCGTAACTTGGCTGGTCCGTCAAACCCTCATCGTCGTTTACCAACTTCTGAGTTGGCACAGCGCGGTATTTCTGGAGCGTGGGAAGAGAAAGAAGGCGAGTTGCCAGATGGTGCAGTGATCATCGCTGCTATTACCTCATGTACGAATACTAGTAACCCAAGAAACGTGGTTGCTGCTGGCCTTGTGGCGAAGAAAGCCAACGAACTTGGTCTTGTACGTAAACCGTGGGTGAAATCGTCTTTTGCTCCGGGTTCTAAAGTTGCACGCTTGTATCTGGAAGAAGCGGGCTTATTACCAGAGCTAGAGAAGCTTGGCTTTGGCATTGTTGGTTACGCATGTACAACTTGTAACGGTATGAGTGGTGCGCTGGATCCAAAAATCCAACAAGAGATCATCGACCGTGATTTATATGCGACAGCGGTGCTTTCTGGTAACCGTAACTTTGATGGTCGAATCCATCCGTACGCCAAACAAGCTTTTTTGGCTTCACCACCATTGGTTGTCGCTTATGCGCTAGCGGGTACGATTCGTTTTGATATCGAGCGCGATGCATTGGGCACGGACCAAAACGGCAAACCAATTTATCTCAATGATTTGTGGCCAAGCGATGAAGAGATCGATGCAGTTGTCGGGACTCATGTTAAACCTGAGCAGTTTAAGCAAGTTTACATTCAGATGTTTAAGCTGAATGATCAAGAGCAAAATCCCAACCCGCTGTACGACTGGCGTCCGATGAGTACCTATATCCGCCGACCACCGTACTGGGAAGGTGCGCTAGCGGGAGAAAGAACATTGTCTGGCATGCGTCCATTGGTGATTCTGGGCGACAACATCACCACTGATCACTTATCACCATCCAACGCGATTCTCGCAAGCAGCGCAGCAGGTGAATACTTAGCGAAAATGGGTGTGCCAGAAGAAGATTTCAACTCTTACGCGACTCACCGTGGTGACCACTTAACGGCGCAACGCGCGACCTTCGCTAACCCAAAGTTGTTCAATGAAATGGTGAAGGAAAACGGCGAAGTCGTGCAGGGATCTCTGGCGCGTGTAGAGCCAGAAGGGCAGGTGGTTCGTATGTGGGAAGCGATTGAAACCTACATGAATCGTAAACAACCATTGATCGTGGTGGCTGGCGCGGATTACGGTCAGGGGTCATCCCGTGACTGGGCAGCAAAAGGCGTTCGACTGGCAGGCGTAGAAGCCATTGTTGCTGAAGGCTTTGAGCGTATTCACCGTACTAACTTGGTTGGCATGGGCGTACTACCACTGCAATTTAAGTCAGGCGTTAACCGCAATACGCTAGAGCTGGATGGTACGGAACTTTACGACGTGGTTGGAGAAATCAAGCCGGGCGCTGATTTAGCGCTGGTTATCACACGCAGCAACGGCGATAAAGTCGATGTTCCGGTTACTTGTCGCTTAGATACCGCTGACGAAGTTCACGTGTACAACGCAGGCGGTGTTCTGCAGCGTTTCGCGCAAGATTTCTTGGCACAATAAGGAGTGCGTATGTCAAATAATACTCCGAATCAAACAAGCCAAATAAAAGTGCCCGCGACGTACATGCGTGGCGGCACGAGTAAAGGTGTCTTTTTCAACCTAGAGGATTTACCTCAAGAAGCGCAAGTGGCTGGAGCCGCACGTGACAAACTGTTGCTACGCGTTATTGGCAGCCCTGATCCTTACGCGAAGCAAATTGATGGCATGGGGGGCGCGACGTCAAGCACCAGTAAAACAGTGATTGTTTCGCGCAGCAGCAGAGCCGATCACGATGTTGACTACTTATTTGGCCAAGTGTCGATCGACAAACCATTCGTCGATTGGAGTGGTAACTGCGGCAACTTGTCTGCCGCTGTCGGTCCTTTCGCCATTCATGCTGGTCTGATCCCACAAGACCGTATTCCAGAAAATGGCATTGTGACGGTGCGTGTTTGGCAAGTGAACATAAGCAAAACGATTTTGATTCACGTGCCAATCGTCAATGGTTTCGTCCAAGAAACCGGAGAGTTTGAACTCGATGGTGTTACGTTTCCAGCGGCAGAGATTCAAGTGGATTTTGTTGATCCTTCCGATGGCGAAGGAAGTATGTTCCCAACGGGCAACTTAGTTGATGATTTGGTGGTGCCGGATGTGGGTACGTTCAACGCGACCTTTATTAACGCGGGCATACCAACCATTTTTATTGATGCTGAATCGATAGGATATCAGGGCACCGAGCTGCAAGACGATATCAACAACGATGACACAGCATTAGCAATGTTCGAATCCATCCGTGCATATGGCGCGTTAAAAATGGGCCTGATTTCTGATTTAGAAGAAGCTCAAACACGCCAACATACGCCGAAAATAGCGTTTGTTTCTAAACCGAAAAGTTACCTGTCTTCAAGTGGTAAAGCCGTTAATGAGTCGGATATTGATGTGCTCGTTCGCGCGCTGTCGATGGGCAAGCTACATCATGCAATGATGGGAACAGCAGCCGTTGCTATTGCTTCTGCTGCGTGTGTGCCCGGAACGTTAGTGAATTTAGCCGCTGGTGGCGGTGAAAAAGAGTCCGTGACTTTTGGTCACCCGTCAGGAACGTTAAAAGTTGGGGCACAAGCGAAGCAAACTGACCAGGGCTGGGTGGTGCAAAAAGCCATTATGAGCCGAAGTGCGAGAATACTGATGGAGGGATTTGTGCGTGTACCCTTCTATGTCTTCGATTAAAAGAGACGATCTTTGGATTAAAAGAGCGATCTTTGAGTAGAACGAGAGCAATGTCAGGACATACTGGAGGAAGCAATATGTCTTCATACGAAAAAGAATACTTATGGGCGAAGAATGAACCGGAGAGTTTTTGGCGCGCTCAAGCGGAGAATATCGATTGGTTCGAATCTCCTAAAACTATCTTGAAATCTGATGAAAACGGCATAGAACGTTGGTTTCCAGATGGTGTAATGAATACGTGCTGGTTAGCATTAGATTACCATTGCGAGCAAGGACGCGGTGATAATACTGCACTCATTTATGACTCGCCAGTGACAGGTCGTAAAGCCACGTACACCTATAGCGATCTACGTGACCAAGTAGCCAAAATTGCTGGCATGCTGTCTGCTCAAGGTGTTGAAAAAGGCGACCGAGTCGTTATTTACATGCCGATGATCCCAGAAGCCGCAATGGCGATGCTTGCCTGCGCGCGTTTGGGGGCTATTCATTCCGTAGTATTCGGCGGTTTTGCACCTAATGAGCTTGCTGTACGAATTGAAGATGCAGAGCCGAAAGTGATCATGACGGCGTCGTGCGGGATTGAGATCAACAAAGTCATTCCATACAAACCAATGGTAGACAAAGCCATTATGGACAGCCGTTGGAAGCCTGAGAAAGTGTTTGTTTTCCAACGTCCAGAGTGCGACGCTGAGCTAAACCAAGAAAGAGACTTAGATTGGCAGCGAGAGTACAACCAAGCGCTGCCACATGGTTGTGTTCCGGTGTTAGCAACCGAGCCGCTCTACATACTTTATACATCGGGTACGACAGGTAAGCCGAAAGGCGTTGTGCGTGATAACGGTGGTCATGCTGTCGCGATGAAGTACTCCATGAGCGCAATCTATAACATTCCTCAAGATGGCGTCTTTTGGGCGGCATCTGATGTGGGCTGGGTAGTAGGGCACTCTTACATTGTTTACGCTCCACTGATTCACGGTTGCACTACCATCCTATTCGAAGGCAAGCCTGTTCGAACACCGGATCCTGGGGCATTTTGGCGAGTGTGTGATGAATATAAAGTAGATGCGTTGTTCTCTGCTCCAACGGCGTTTCGTGCGATTAAGAAAGAGGACCCGGAAGGCGAGCACTTAAAACGGTACGACTTGTCGAATCTGAAAACCATCTTTATGGCGGGAGAACGCCTTGACCCTCCGACACTGGAGTGGGTTCAGAGCAAAGCGGACAAGCCCGTTATTGACCACTGGTGGCAAACCGAGACGGGCTGGGCCATCGCGGGCAACCCGACAGGTGTCGAAATGATGCCAGTTAAAGCTGGTTCTTCGACGAAGCCCATTCCGGGTTATCAGGTCGAGATTCTGAATGAACTTGGAGAGGCTGTCGGGCCTAACCTACAAGGCTTTGTCGCATTAAAACGTCCGCTACCACCAAGCTGTCTGCCAACGGTTTGGCGTAATCATGACCGTTTTGAAACTGGTTATCTTAGCCAATTCCCAGGCTACTACGTGTCAGGTGATGGTGGCTATCTGGATGAAGACGGTTACCTGTTTATTATGGGACGTATTGATGACGTGATTAATGTCGCGGGACACCGATTGTCGACAGGTGAAATGGAAGAAATAGTAGGAGGCCACCCAGCGATTGCAGAATGTGCGGTGGTTGGTATCCACGATGATCTAAAAGGTCAGCTTCCACTTGGCTTTGTGGTACTAAAAGACGGTGTAAAAGTGGATGAGCTAGACCTTGAAGGTGAGCTTGTGGGCAAAGTGCGTAGTGAGATAGGTGCAGTTGCTTGCTTCAAGCATGCGTTGGTTGTAGACCGTTTACCGAAAACACGTTCAGGTAAAATTTTGCGTCGAACTATACGTCAAATAGCTGATGGTGAAAAATACACCGTTCCGTCAACGATTGATGACCCAAGTAGCTTGAACGAAATTGAGCGAGTGCTACGACGCTGAGAAAAACTCAATTCTAACTAACCCCTGATCCTCGAACTCTGTTGGTTGGTTCTGCCTCTGTACGTTTATTAAGTGCAGGGGCCTTTTTGTTGTTCAAACAGTACAAACGTATCGTGAAAGCATTTGTGACTTGCCAATACGACGTTTTCCTCACAAACTACAGCCATTCCATTTTTAGTGACCCTTTGTATGACCACGTTTGCGATTAAACCTGCGTGTTTTAGCGACCTAGAGTTGCTCAACGATCTTATGTTCGAGCTTCATGATGAGCATCATCTTCAATCTCCTGAGCTTTTCAAAACGGCAGAGGAGATAGAACAAGAAAAAAGCATTGCTCGATATATTGACGACCCTGAGTGCCTTGTTTACGTAGCAAAACAAGGAGATGAAATTATTGGCTTTATCTCTGGTCACTTCTGTGAACTTATTTCTACCGTCAGCCAGCCAGTTATGATGGGAAGTGTGGATGAGCTCTATGTGCTGCCTGAATATCGAAAACAAGGTACGGCGCAGGCATTGATTAATAAAATTGAGTCAACGTTCTCTGATTACGGTGCAAAACAGATGTTTGTTGAAGTATGGCATTTTAACCAGGGCGCAATATCTTTGTATGAAAAACAAGGATTTGCACATCATATCCACTATTTAAGAAAACCGCTGAACGAATAATCGTATTTAACTTTAATATTGTGATTTAGGTTCTATCGAATTGAAATCATTCAGTTCGTCAATAGACTTTTCTCTATAAGTTGCTCGCAATGTTAACAAATTGATATGCACCCACATTGGTATCGGCGTTTTTGTCTGCTTGTTTATTAGTAGCACGAGGATCGTGCTTACAAAAACAAGAGGACAATATTTTGAAACTAACAAAATCGTTACTTGCTTTAGCCGTTTTGCCAATGTTCGCAAGTGCTGATGATTTGTCACAGACGCAAAATCATACTATCCAACCCCAGATCGTAGGCGGAGTAACTGCCGACCCACGTGACTGGAAATTCTACACCCAAATTGTTAGTCGTTATGGTAACCGATCATATTGTGGGGCCAGTTATATCGGGAATGGTTACGTCCTGACTGCTGCGCATTGTGTTGAGGGTGATTCTCCGAATCAGATAGCGGTTAAAATCGGTGGCGTTGTTTATAACGGTAGTGACGGTGTTCGTGCAAACGTCAGTGAGATCCATATGCACCCGGCATATCGCCGCGCGACGCTTTCTCATGACCTCGCGGTATTGAAGCTCGACTCTGTGCCTCAAGGTGTTTCTTCAGTTGAGATTGCGAATGGCAGTCTAACGCAATACGCGAGCATCGGAGATTGGCTTAGTGTTGCTGGCTTAGGGCGAACTTCTGAAGGAGGAAGCTCTCCGTCTCGATTGCAAGAGGTTGACGTCCCACTTGTGTCGGATATGACTTGCCGTCAAGCCGGTGGCAACTACACAACGGTTGGAGAAGTGTCATTCTGTGCGGGTATTCCTCTAGGTGGGATAGATTCTTGTCAGGGAGATAGTGGTGGTCCAATCGTCATTAATCGCAGTGGTGTAATTACTCAACTTGGTGTGGTCAGTTGGGGAATAGGTTGTGCTCGTCCTGGTATGTATGGGGTTTATAGCGATATCGCTGCTATGCGCAATTTTGTCGATGGTGTTATCGGAACAGCAACACCACCAAAAGAGAATGTTTCTGTTGGATACACCACCGAACAGACACTGGCATCATTTTATGTTGGGGAGTTACAGCAACATAGCTTTGTTATCCAGAATTCAGGGAATACC
The DNA here is from genome assembly GCF_033339735.1 of Vibrio sp. 2033. NCBI lineage: Bacteria > Pseudomonadati > Pseudomonadota > Gammaproteobacteria > Vibrionales > Vibrionaceae > Vibrio > Vibrio sp. 2033. Next base: position 43,423 of record NZ_JAWOVC010000014.1, on the reverse strand, counting down.
ACGTTCACTGTGGAAAATGTTCGCGCGTTTGCTTCGGGTGTTACTGATGCAGCTGTTATTGCCAATGATCAGTGCTCTCAGGCAACGTTAGCAATGAATGCAAGTTGTCGTGTTGATGTTGAATTTGGTGCTACTCAGAGCGGAGAAGCAAGAGTGGCTTTGAACTTCAACGTTGATAAGACCAGCACACAATACCAAGCGTTAGTATCCGCTCAAGCGAAAACGGTGACAACGCCTCCCACAGATAGCTGTACAACTGCATGGCAAGCCAGCTTAGTGTATCTCAAAGGAGATACGGTTACTTGGAATGGTAAAGTTTGGCAAGCGCAGTGGTGGACTCAAGGTGATAATCCAGCAGACTCAGGGCCTTGGGGTGTTTGGCAAAAAGTAGGCGATGCGAATTGCAAGTCTAACTAACTATCGGGCCAGTGAATTTGATTCGTTGACCATGAGATAAGGTTCATTCTTGGTTTCAACGATCAGTACATAGTTATCATAACTGGGGTTTATTGTTTGCGAATAATAAGCCCTTTTTTATTGTGTCAACTATGAGAACCCACAAAATGTGTATGACTTTGTCCTGACGTTATCTTTATATAACTGGCAGAATTGCGATCAACATTTTATGTTTTGTCTGATTTTTGTCAGGTTTGCATTAAATTATTCTCCAGTGAGCGTTGAGATCAGGTTTTACGCGATCAACTCAGTTTGGCATAACTCGTTACTTAATTTTTGTCGAAAAAGATAAGATTAACTGCCATGATTCATTGGTTATCATTATGTTTATTTAAGGTCATATTTTGTGTTGAGACAGCTGTTATTACTCATCCTTTGTTTTATTTTGTTACCTGTTTCACCGATCTCTACGGCTAAAGCCACTGCGAGCGAAGTTAAAGGAGCGCTCTGTATTGTTCGCGCTGATGACAAGTTAGTGCTAGTTCATGAAGTATTAACGGATAAGATTTCTCTACCTGGCGGAACCATCATTGATGGTGAGTCTCCACAAGTTGCTGCTCAACGAGAAACGTGGGAAGAAACCGGTATAGTGGTTACGGTTGGAGAGGAGCTTGGCAGAACGGACACTGCGGTTTTTTACGACTGTATATCAGACTCTGACATTATCGCTTTTTCTATGAATAATTCTTTAGGTGGAAATGAACTGCCTATTTGGTTTGCCCCTCATTATGGAGTAGAAGTTGCGTCAGCGATGTTGCTTAGCCCATCTGAATTACCATCATCTTTATATCGTTATCCTGAGCAATGGCCACAAGCCACTCAGTTTTTTGATCAAGCTACCAAGCAATCAGTATCTTATGTGACTCAGTTGATCGAATCCGCGCCTTCATTTCGTCAGGTTGAATTGGCGTGGCTGATAGATTTACAGAGTTGGGTAGGGGCGTTGTCAGAAACGAGTTACGAGGTAGCTAGTCAGATCTCGAAACTCGTTATAGATCTGACAGAACCGACGGTACTACTCTTTCTATTTCCTTTTGCCATGATGCGCTTTGGTAGCCGGTTTGTGTACCGACTCTTTTTCGCAATTAGTGCAACGTCGCTTATGGTGCTTGTCGCTCAACAAGGCTTTTCGCTACCGCGCCCACATGTCTATATACCAATGATGGAGTTAACGCACAGCTTTGGCTTTAGTTTTCCTAGCTTGCCTATCGCTGTGTGGTTTTGTGTGCTGACGTTCTTGTTTCATAGAACCCAGTATTTTGGTTTGAATGGAACAACGGCAGTCTTCGTGTTCATCACTCTTACTGTGGTGTTAGGTAAGTTTTTCCTCGGCAGTGCCTTTATTTTAGATATGTTATTTGGCGCGCTGTTAGGCAGCTTGGTGGCTTGGCATGTTCTTCGACTGGAGACAAATCAAGATGTGAACGTTGATAAAGTTCTAAGCTCAAAAGGCGTCTGGTTCATTATGACTGCGGCAACATCGGTCATCTCTGTCATCTGGCCATTACCTGTGTTTGGTCGCTGGCTAGCAATTTTAATCACTGCATCAGCGTTGGTCATGACATTTAAAGAGTCGAAAGCACATTTAGATACTCGGCAGATGATCTTTGTAACGCTGGCATTGTTGCTTGTTGATCAACTCTATTTGTACTCGGCTAATATCGTATCGTTTAGCGGTTTGTGGTCATTAGTCTTGTCGACGTTACATTATCCATTATTAATGTTGTTATTTATGCTGCTTGCAAGGAAGCTGACTTGTGAAAACCAACCGAGCAAAACGTTGCTAGATTGATGGCTGTATTTGTTATCTATTAGTATTTGAGTAAAAACAAAGCCTTGCATTACAGCAAGGCTTTTACACGTTTAGTCTACGAACAACGCCGCTTGCCTATCTTGGACGGCTAGGGGTGTTAAACGTAAGAAGCTTAACGCAACAGACATGGCGGAAAGGGCTATGCATTGAGCATGAACTTTTCTATAGCTTTAGCGACACCGTGCTCATCATTACTTGCCGTAATGTAGTCAGCGATTTGCTTGGTTTCTTCCATTGCATTTGCCATCGCGATACCAAGGCCAGCGTATTTCAGCATGTGGTGGTCATTTTCTGCGTCACCCATACAGATAACTTCTTCAGGTTTAATTCCCAGATACTCGGCAATTGCGGCAACACCAATACCTTTGTTGCTCGCAGGGTTAAGAAACTCAAGGAAAAACGGAGCGCTTTGAACAACCGTAAACGCTTCGCGCATTTCAGCTGGCAGTGCTGCTATAACTTCTGTTAGTTTGCTTGGCTCTGCAACCATCATAGCTTTGATGATTGGATGATCGTCTTCTAGTGATTCGAAGTTCATCTCGGTGACATTTAAGCCATTTATCTTTGCTTCAATATCGGTGTAAGGGTTGTGTTCGTTGGTGATTAAACCATGAACTTGACTAAAAGCATGGACGTACGCACCTAGCTCTTCGGCTTTTCGCGCCACCAATTTTGCAGCTTTACCATCTATGATTTGCTGGTGGATGATGTCGTTTGTGCCTACGTTCTTGACCATCGAACCGTTGTAGTAAAGAACAAAATCTCGATCGGAATGGATATTCAGTTCGTCGAGCTTGTCTTGCATTCCTTCTAATGGGCGACCAGAAGCGAGAACGACAGTAACGCCTGCTTCTCGAGCTTTTGCGATCGCTTGTTTGTTTTCTTCAGAAATGGCTTTATCACTATTGAGTAGCGTGCCATCCATATCTAGTGCGATCAGTTTATACATCATTTCTTACCTTAAAGTTTTTTGGGAGCTGTCAGTGAATAAGGCTTGGTTTAACGTTAACCAGAAACCTATATTCATTACGCTATGAAACTACAAAATGGTCTATTTTAACAATTAATTTTTGGTTTAAATTGACCTAGACACGCGTGTCCATTATGGTCTTCGCCTCGAAATGTTATGAGTTGAGTGAGTTCTGCGTTGTATAAGCTAAATGAGATGTTTGAAACCATCCAAGGGGAAGGGGTTTTCACTGGAGTCCCTGCTGTTTTTGTTCGGCTTCAAGAGTGTCCGGTTGGTTGCTCATGGTGCGATACCAAACAAACGTGGTATGCAGATGAGAATGATCAACGTCAAATAGGCGATATTCTGGTGAAAACGGAAGACTCTCCGACGTGGTGTGTTGCATCTGCCGAGAACATCGTAGAGCAATATCAACAGCAAGGCTTTAATGCTAAGCATATCGTGATTACTGGTGGAGAGCCTTGTATTTATGATCTGCGCCCTTTAACAAAGGCGTTTGAAGATATGGGGTGCCAATGCCAAATTGAAACCAGTGGCACATCAGAAGTGATTACTTCAGAAAATACGTGGGTGACAGTGTCACCAAAAGTAGCAATGAAAGGTAAATTACCAGTGCTTAATAGCGCGTTAGAGCGGGCAAATGAGATTAAGCATCCAGTCGGTACCCAGAAAGACATCGACCACCTTGATGATCTTTTAGCAAATGCGAACGTAGCGGCTGAGACTATCATTGCACTACAACCAATTAGCCAGAAGCCTCGTGCTACGCAATTGTGTATTGATACGTGCATTGCCCGCAATTGGCGTTTGTCTGTTCAAACTCATAAATATTTGAGTATTGCTTAGACGAGAGACTCGTCATCATTCGAGGTAGCTTTGCTATCGAAACATTGCCGATATATCTAAACAGTTTATAGCGTTGTAAAAGCTAAGAAGTGTTGACTGCTGTGGTGTGGTGCTATCTTTGGTTCGACAATCGTTTCGCATTTAATTGATGCCACCAATCTGGCGGCATCAAAATGAAGCTCTGTTGGCTGGAGTTTCACGCTGAGATAAAGCGTTTAAAAGCTAACGCAAAAGGTTTCATCCCACCGCTATTACCGCTAACAAAGACTATTTGCTCGCTAAGTATTCTTCTAAGCCGCTTTGTCGCAGTAGGCACGCTGGGCATTCACCACAGCCTTTACCAACGATTCCGTTGTAACATGTTAACGTATTGTTTTGGACAAACTCCAACATATTGTGCTTATCAGCTAGAGCCCAAGTCTCTGCTTTAGTAAGCCACATTAAAGGAGTCTTAATATTGAAGGCTTTATCCATACCTAAATTGCAAGAGAGATTTAGAGAGCGAATAAAGTTGTCTCGGCAGTCAGGGTAACCACTAAAGTCTGTTTCGCAAACTCCCGTAATGATGTCTTGAATGCCAAGCTGGTAAGCATGGATACATGCGTAAGTAAGAAAGAGGATGTTTCTCCCTGGAACGAATGTATTGGGTACGTTAGCGTCGCTTAAGTCATTAGATACCGGAATGTTGTCTCTTGTCAGCGAGCTTATCGCTAACTCATTAATTGATTTTACATCCAGGACTTTGTGGCTTTTGATGTTAAGTTGCTTACCTAATTCGATAGCGATATCTATTTCATCTGAATGACGCTGGCCATAATCAAACGTTATAGCATGAACCTCATCATATGTATTTAATGCATCGATTAAGCAGGTCGTAGAGTCCTGCCCACCGGAAAAAACCACAAGTGCTTTTGTTGTAGCCATGTTGAACCCTTAGTTATGCTCTTTGATTCTTTGGTATTGATACGTATTCTTAGGCGTTTAATCCCAATTACGTACTCGACTTCGTGGCGATTGCGTCCGCAATCAGCTGGGCTGTGCTCTCAAGCACTCTTTGCTTGTCATCATTTGACAGCTTGTGGAGATTCACAGCAAGTTCAGCGGTGATTTCATCTTCACAAAAAAAATAGTTTAGAGGCACGTTTAGCTCATCTGCGATAAGTTTGAGCGTTTTTACGTCGGGAGTATGGCGCTCCCTTTCGTATTGATTCATCCTTGCACTTGCAGAACTATCATCCATGCCGATACGGATGCCCAGTGCTTTTTGGGACAGATTCGCTTGTTTACGCGCATGCTTAAGGCGGGCTGGGAGTGGGTTATTAAACAACACTTAAAGTTCATACGAAGGACTTGGATGACTAAGATTATCTTAGTTTTTCTGATTTGTGTATACTAAGTAATACTTAGTTATTACCGAGGTCGCCAAGGCCGTGTATGTATAGCTAAACAAGATTTCGTATCTTTAGGTTGATTAAGTGACGTTGAATCTACTTCTTCAAAAACTGCCGTATGAAGGAGTGGGAGGAGCGAGTAAGGGCACGAGAAACCGCAGCGATTTGTAGAGCAGAATTTGCTCTTCACATAAACGTAGTCGTCTAAGTTGAAGAGCAATATTGTTCTTGATGATCAACTATATACTTAAGTAAATAACTGTGTCGCACAATAGATCAGAGCTGCTGCTAAGCTCATATTGATGACTTTGCCATATCTCTGGAATTGCGATTGAAGTAGCTTTCCTGCAACGGCCCAAACTACGTTGCTAAGAAGTGCGATCAAAGCAAGAATGAGGCTAGTCGCTAAGATCCAGTAGATATTCTGAGTGTGGGGCAGTACGAACGTAGAAATAGAGGTAATTCCATAAAGAATGATTTTCACATTAACGAACTGCAAACCGAAACCTGTTAAGAAACTGATACCTTTAGAATTATCCGATGAAGTTTTGATCTCACTCGTAGCAAGCCCCCAAGCCAACCAAACAATATAAGCTGCTCCAATCCATGTTAGCCAAGGTGTAATCACGGGCAAGAGGCTGATCATGTTATACGTGAAAGCGCCACAAAGTAGCATCAAAACAACATAGCCACAAAACATCCCCGAAATCACTTTTGTTGAGCGTTTTAGTCCATATTGCGTCGCGATGCTGAGCGATAAAATGTTGTTTGGCCCTGGTGTAATTGAAGTAATGATTACGTAAGTAAAAAATGCGGTGTAGATGGCGGTCATCTCTATCTCTCCTGTTTTTACTGCACTATACTTCGCTACAATTGATTAAAAAATTGAATAAATTAAAACTTAGACTTTTAATTTATTGAACTGTTGGTTGTGGAGTCTAGTCATGAATCTAAAACGCTTTCTTACTTTTAAAGCTATTGTTGAAGAAGGATCGTTTCTAAAAGCGTCACAGAAGCTTTATTGCACGCAATCAACCGTCACCTTTCAAATCAAGCAGTTGGAACAAGATCTGTCTCTGCAGCTGTTCGAAAAAATAGGGCGTAAGATGGTTTTGACTCAAGCAGGAGAAAAGATACTGCCTTACGTCTATGAACTGGCGCGAGTGATGGAAAATATTGAGGGAACAGCACAGCAAGAAAACTCGGAGCCGACCGGTGAATTGAAAGTGCTGATTGCTGAGACTCAACTTGCTTATAAGATGGCTAATGTTTTAAAAGAGTTCAGGATCAGAGCGCCCAATGTCAGACTCTCTCTGCAATCACAAAATTGCTATCAGATTCGAGATGAGTTGATAGAGGATAAAGCTGATTTAGGTGTGTTTTATCGAGTAGGTAATGACGATACGCTCAAGGTGCACGAGTTTGAGCAGGAGCCACTGGTATTGGTTGCTTCACCGCTTTTAAAAGGGCTAGATTTAAAGAAGAGAGAGCAACATATTGATTTAGGATTTATAAGCAATGGCCCTAAGTGCCTTTTTCGACAGATGTTTGAGAGCATTATTCAGGAGCGTGATATTAGCATCGACAACATGATCGAACTTAGCAGTATTAATACGATCAAAAACTGCGTTGAGAGTAATATTGGTATCTCTTATTTACCTCGTTTTACGGTTGAAAAAGAGTTGCAAGAGGGCAGTTTACAAGAGCTTGAGTTCACCGAATTTTCACAGATGATCAAGCCACTCTGCGCTTATCATGCTAGGAAGTGTGTGACGCCGGCGATGGAAGTCTTTATTGATTGTATGCGTAAGGAGTATGAACGGTTTTCTACTCAGAGTCGGTGATCTTTAATATGTTCTATCTGACATAGTTTCGTTTTTACTCCTTTTTATTTTTTAAGTGGTTGATTCTAATTAATTGATTTTTGGTGTTTTATTTTACAGTCGACTAATTTTGGATGATAGATAAGATCTGATGTGAAGAGCTATTTATTGACGGAAAGAGATAAGATATCAAAACGACGGCGTGTGATAACTAGATTAGATAAGGTTACATAATTAACAGTGTAATAAATGCCATTCTTTATGGATTATTTTCAACGAGACTTAATTGTTACGGTTCGTTATTATTAACTCGTTAACGCATCCATTGCTAGGAAGTTAACTTACGCATATTGTTTTTTTCATCATTTGCAGCAAATTATATTTGCTGCTTTTTTTTAACCAAAAAAAGTTCAAAGCTTGAACTACAAGCTCTGAACTTTTGTTTATACTTAGTGGTTTTCTACTTTAATAAGTAAAACACCGTTTAAAAGTATCGCGTAACCTAGTAACTCTAAGCTTTCTTCGACCAAGTTTTTTACGTCTCTATTGTATGAGTTCCCCATGAACTCGACCCAAAAATCACCATACCCTGCAAATCGTGAGAATAAGAAAACAATAAAAAAGCCAATCGTTAATGTCGTGAAGCTAGAATGAGAAATGAAAAGTTTGACCTCATTTTTTATGTTAACTATGTTATTAAAACAAAAATAACAGACCGAGACTATTATAATCCAAGCAGGGTACTTCCATGAACCGTGAGGGAAATACTGCTCTATGTGGTAGTCCATTTCTCTAACGAATATAACCATAAAAAATGAAGACATTATTACTAATATGTGTTTGAGTTCAAGATATTCCTTAGATTTATACAAACACATTAACGATGAAAAAAGCACAAATGCTATTTGAGTCATTTCTATAAGAGAGTTCTCCGATGTGCTTTTGTCCATTTTTACGCTAAAATAAATCGTTGCTAACGTATAAATAACCAAAAAAATAAGATAAGATATTTTATATACTAACAAACTAGTGATCGAGGTGTGTTTTTCTTTAATATACATCGTAACTTGTATAGGTGATGGATTTGTTAGTATTATAAATCAAGAGTGTTTTATATTTAGTGAATTAAGCGCCATTTAGAATGGAACTTAATTCACCTAACATTAAACTTCGATGGATCTTAAACATTTCTGTTTTAAATTATTGATTTTATTTGATTTTCTGTTAATTTTGGTTAAATAGAATCAACTAGCTTTTATTGAAATGCTTTTCCCATATTGGTGGTATGCCAACTTCTTCTTGAACGATATCAATGAATGCCCTAACCAATGGTGATTGCTGACGGTGTGAGTACATGGCATAAATATCACCAAAATCTTGAGTTTCATATTCTGGTAAAAGTTGAACTAAATTAGAAGACTCTAGGTTGTTAGGAAGCATAAATTGACCTATAAGTGCAGCGCCCAGACCTGACTTTACGCTTTCAATTATTAGCTCAGCTTCATTTACCATGTATGACCCTGATATTGGGTATGTATCTAAACCATCTGATTTTGCTTTGTCGTAGAATTTAAGTTTATCGACAATAAAATTACCATTTGAATAAATAATAAAAGGTAGCTTAACTAACTCATCAGGCGTTTCTGGGTTACCATGTTTTTCAATTAAATTTCGAGAAGCAATGATTGCAGTCGTATTTTTTGCTAATTTTCTTGCTACCATTGATGAATCCCTCATAGGTCCGATTCGAAAAGCAATATCAAAATTACTTCTAATCACGTCTACATGAAGATCATCTAGCATTAGTTCAACACTTGCTTTTGGGTACTTATGTAAAAACTTCTCTATCGAAGGTTGTAGATAGAGTTTTCCAAATAATGTTGAGCTTGAAATTCGTACTTTCCCTGAAGGCTCAGTCTGAAAGTTCTCCGCTATTTGTTGAGTATCATCAAGGAGTTGAGATATTTGGTCTGCTTTTTCAACTATTTGCTTGCCGACTTGTGTTAATGAAAGAGAGCGAGTTGTTCTGTTTAATAGCCTAACGCCTAAGTGCTCTTCTAACTGCTTGATGTGTTTAGATAAAACAGAGCGGTCGATATTCATCCCATCTGCTGCTTTTGCAAAAGATCCAGCTTTAGAGACTTCTAAAAGCAGGTGTAGTTTATTTGCTAAATCCACAATGTTTATCCAAGTTAGATATTAGCGTATTAGTTTCATGTATAACTACTGCTCTGTCTAGAAATTATTAATATACTTAATAACCAAAAGAAAAGGGAGCAATAGCTCCCTTTAGTATGAATTTAAATGAGTATTTATATTATGGTTATAGTGTTTGACGTTTTTTGTTTCGACTCACTAACATGTAAAAAACAGGTGTGAGTAGTAATCCAAATACCGTTACGCCTACCATACCCGAGAATACGGCAATACCCATTGCTTGTCGCATTTCCGCTCCGGCCCCTGTACCAATCATTAATGGAATAACACCAGCGGTAAATGCAATTGATGTCATTAGAATCGGTCGAAGACGTAAACGACATGCTTCCAAAATCGCTGATAAGGTATCTTGGCCATTGTCTTTAAGTTCTTTAGCGAACTCCACCATCAAGATGGCATTTTTACACGCTAGAGCCACAAGGACAATCAAAGCAATTTGTGTGAATATATTGTTGTCACCACCAATGAACCAAACACCTGCTAGTGCAGAAAAAATGGTCATAGGAACGATCAAAATGATAGCGAATGGTAGTTTTAAACTCTCGTATTGCGAAGCTAGCACCATGAAAACTAACAAAACAACAAGTGGGAATATATACACCATCGTGTTACCAGCCAAAATCTGCTGGTAGGTTACATCAGTCCATTCATAAACCATTCCCTCTGCTAGGTTTTGATCCAGTACTTCCTCAATAGCCGTTTGGGCTTGGTCAGAACTGTAACCAAAAGCAGGACTGCCGTTTAGTTCTGCACTAGGGTAGCCGTTATAGTGCATCACGCGGTCAGGCCCAATCGTGGGTATGATCTCCAGTACAGCGCCGAGAGGAACCATTTTTCCGGCAGCATTTCTTACTTTGTAATTAAGTATTTGGTCAGGTTCGAGACGATAGTTCATGTCTGCCTGGGCATTCACTTTGTATGTTCTACCAAACATATTGAAGTCATTGACGTATAACGATCCTAAATAAACTTGAAGCGCATCAAAAACCTGCTCTAGAGGAACACCTTGCAGCATCGCTTGTTCACGATCTATTTGGATGTCCATCTGCGGCACTTGTATACGAAATGTGGAATATAATCCCATCAGCTCGGGTCTTGTTGATGCCTCACTTATTACCAAGTTCAATTGCTTGAAGAGCTCATCAAACCCCTTGTTCGCACGGTCTTCGATTTGAAGTTTAAAGCCGCCAGTAGAGCCAAGTCCTTGGATTGGTGGTGGTGGAAAAATCGCAACGAAGGCTTCATCAATGGTTGAAAAGCTCTTATTCAAAGATGCAACAATCGCATTTGCTCCGAGAGTTGGATCATTTCGTTTATCGAAGTCCTCAAGCGTAACAAAAACGATGCCACTATTCGGACTGTTAGTAAAACCATTGACCGATAAGCCTGGGAAAGAAATGGTTTGTGCTACGCCAGGTGTTGCCAGCGCGAGGTTTTCCATTTCTTTAATAACGGACTCTGTTCGATCTAAACTTGCTGCATCTGGAAGTTGGGCGATCGCAACTAAATACTGCTTATCTTGTTGAGGAATGAATCCTCCAGGAACCGCTTTGAATAGAGAAACCGTTCCCCCGAGTAACGCAATGTATACCACCACAACAACAAGGCTAAAACGAATCAGCTTCTTGACCAGAGCTTGATATTGGTTCGAGCTATACTCAAAAATTCTATTGAATGGCGCAAAAACATACTTACCAAAAACCGCATCCAAGAGCTTGGTTAGCCGATCGGGTTTTGCGTTCTTATCTTGTAATAGCAGTGCTGATAAAGCAGGCGATAACGTCAACGAGTTAATTGCTGAAATAATCGTCGAGATCGTAATTGTTAGTGCGAACTGCTTATAAAACTGACCGGATAACCCTGTAATAAAGGTCGTCGGGATGAACACCGCACATAACACTAAAGCAATTGCAATAATTGGCCCGGTAACTTCGGTCATTGCTTGTTTCGTTGCTTCTAGTGGTGCAAGACCATTATGGATGTTCCGTTCCACGTTTTCGACGACGACAATGGCGTCATCGACGACGATGCCTATGGCGAGAACAAGCCCAAACAACGAAAGCGTGTTAATCGATACTCCAAGTATTTGCATTACGGCGAACGTACCGATTAATGAAACAGGCACCGCAATGATAGGGATGATAGACGCGCGCCATGTTTGCAAAAACAAAATGACTACGACAACAACTAGTACAATTGCCTCTAGCAGAGTATGAACTACCGCGTCTATCGATCCACGAACAAAGACGGTCGGGTCGTAGGCTATTTCATATGAAACTCCAGCTGGAAAGGCTGCTTGTAAACGGTCCATGGTTGAACGAACCTGATTAGATAGCTCAATAGCATTAGCACCAGGGCGTTGGAATACGGGCATCGCCACCGCTGGTTTACCATTTAACAAGGCGCGCAGTGCATAAGAGTTTTGACCTAGCTCTACGCGTGCAACGTCTTTAAGGCGTGTCAAAGCCCCTGTTTCGTCAACTTTTACTACAATGTCGTTGAATTCATCAATATTCTCCAAGCGGCCTTTTACGTTCAACAAAACTTGGAATTGGTTTTCATTAGCGGCTGGTTGCGCACCTAATGAGCCTGCTGCCACCTGTTGGTTTTGAGAGCGTACGGCTGAGACAACGTCCATTACGGTTAGATTTCTAGAAGCGAGCTCATCTGGATTTAACCACAAGCGCATTGAGTACTCATCACCACCGAAAAGGCGCACATCACCAACGCCTCCGAGCCGAGCTATCTCATCTTTCAAGTTTAAATTAGCGTAGTTAGCTAAATAACTGACTTCACGGCTAGAATCTGGAGAATATATATGCACAACCATGGTGAGATCAGGAGAGGCTTTTTCGGCAACAACTCCTAACCGTTGGACGGCTTCTGGTAATCGGGGCAAAGCTGTAGTGACGCGATTTTGAATTTGAACCTGAGCTTTGTCCAAGTCCGTACCTAAAGCAAAGGTTACGGTCAATGTCATTCTGCCGTCACTGGTTGCCTGCGAAAACATATATAACATGTTTTCTGTACCATTAATTTCTTGCTCCAGAGGCGTAGCAACTGTTTCTGCGATTACTTTTGGGTTCGCACCAGGATAGTTTGCTGTAACTACCACTGTAGGAGGGACAACCTCTGGATATTCACTCACAGGCAACTGTAAAAGTGAAATTGCGCCTACTATTAATATCAATAGCGATAACATAGAGGCAAATATGGGTCTTTGAATAAAAAAGTGTGCAAATTTCATTCGGTTGTCTTCTTAGTCTTGAGCTAAACGTTTATTTGGCAACGATGTTGAGTTTGAAGCCATAATCAATGAGGTGTTGCTAATATCTAGCGTGACATTTTTTGGTGTGATTTTGCTATTTGGGCCAACTTTTGCTGGGCCATTTACCGCAATAATTGAGTCGGCGTTCAAGCCATTCTCGATAGCACGAAATGTTCCGTAACGTTCGCCTAAGGTTACGATGCTGTATTGCAACGTATTCTCTTCATTGAGTGTTAATACAAAGCGGTTTTCTAGATCTGTGCCAATAGAACGCTCTGGAACGAGAACTCGTTCAACTGGTTTGGTTGTTGATATCTGAACTCGGCCAAACGATCCCACTTTTAAGTTTGATTTTGTTGCATCGAATACCGCTCGAACCTGCAAAGTACCGGTGTTTTCGTTGATGGAGTTGTCGACAAAGTCAACGCGTCCAAAAAACTCCTGCCCATTTTGTCCAGATAGTTCAAGACGAGTAGGTAAGTTAGAGTCGGCATTGATTGTCGAGAAGTAACGGTTCCAAGTTCGCTCATCGACATCAAAGTATGCATATACCTGATCGTTAGAGACAATGTTTGATATAACGCTTTGATTTGCGTTTACATTGTTTCCTTTAGTAATGAATGCTCTTGAAATAGTGCCGCTAATAGGGGCATATATCTTCGTAAACTCAAGATCTAACTTTGCGGATTCTAACTGAGCACGCAAAGCCATTAGTTCTGCAGAGCGTTGCTTTACTGCGGTATCTCGGGCCTCTGCTTGTTCCGCTGAGATGGCTTTTCGCTTAACCAGTAGAGCGGCTCTCTTTTGTTCGTTTGCTGCTTGCTCTAGCGCAGCTCGAGCACTCTTAACTTGCGCTTCAAGTCGTGAGACCTGAGCTTTGAAGGTTCGATCATCAAGAGTGACGAGTAAGTCGCCTTTGTTGACACTCTGTCCGTCTTTGAACTCTACCGTTTCAATAACTCCGGAAACGCGTGGCATTAAAGAAACTTTCTCTGGTGCTTGAAGCCTTGTTGTAAAGGTGAACCACGATTGAACGGGCTCATAGATGACTTTGGAGACGTCTATCGTAGGTAAGGGAGTATTAGGTTGTTTGGTTATCTCTTCGTCTGCACAAGCAGCTAAAACGGATAAAAGGCCAATGCCGAAAACTTTCTTTAACATTTGTCGCGCCCTAAATGATTCTGTTCATACTAAAAGGAACGGCATTGTATTCATTGTACCTATGGGTAAATAGGCCCTCAGCGAACATAGAGTAGTGATAAAAATGCACGATTAAATATTGGTCAAAATGCTCGCTTTTTGGTTTGAAAAAGGTCAGTTTAGGGTTTTCAAGACGTGGAGTATTGTTAAATGTAATAAGCCATAATAGATAGGAATAACTAAACAGAAGCTAAAGATAGCGACGAAAATTAAAGCTTTTTTAATTCGTGCATTATTTGCAATTCACTGATGCAATTTGAACCATAAAAAATTGAAATTAATTTTGTAAAATCCATTTCCCATCACATAAAGAATAAAAACTAAATAAGGAATTGTGCAGTGGATCTCGCAAGCCAACTTGAATTACTACTGGATGTCTCTGAATACGGAACTTTTGCTAAGGCTGCTGACAGAAATCATATAGATCGTTCAGCTTTGTCAAAACAGATCAAAAAGCTAGAGGATGAATTGGGCTTACGGCTGTTAAACCGTTCCACGCGTTCGCTATCCCTGACCAATGCAGGTGTTGAGATGGTGGCGCAAGCCAAGAAAGTAAGAGAGGTTCTAACCGAAACTCGTAGTATTGCTGCTACATTTCAGGATGAACCGAAGGGTAACTTGAAAATATCAAGCTCCACTTTCTTTGGCAGAGCATACTTAAATCAGGCAGTTAAAGAGTTTATAAAACAGTACCCAAACATTACTGTAGAGCTGCTGCTCGATGATAATCGAGTCGATGTTATCCACGAAGGTTTTGATGTTGTGTTTCGTATCGGACCAATCCGAGAGTCCAACATGATAGTACGTAAGTTGGCAAGCAATAATATGGCACTGGTTGCATCGAAGAGTTTTATTGACAAGTATGGAACCCCGAGCTCTCCAGAAGAGCTTATAAAAATGCCAGCAGTAATATACTCTAATGCTAACTTTAAGGCGGATAAGCTACGTATAGCGCCAAGCCAGTCATCAAGCGACGTTAGAACGTATAATATCAACGGGCAGTACTTCGTGAATGAAACTGAGTTAATGCTCGATGCCGTAAAATCTGATCTAGGGTATGCTTTAATAGGGCAGTTCTTTCTTCAGGAGAGTTTGAGTAAACAAGATCTTGTACAGTTGCTTCCTGATTATAATCTTCCCGCAATAGGGGAAATATATGCAATGTATACTCACCGAAATCAACAACCATTAGCCAAACTGTTCATTGATACTGTTCAAAAAATAATAGGAACGCCTCCTGTTTGGATGGATTATCTCGACTAATATGAGTACTAGGACATAATGTTTTAGATTGAGGGCTTGTTTATATTTATCCATAGAATATGGTTGAATTTGCACTTTAAAAATAATTGCCACTGTTCATAATTTCACTCGATTCAAACAACACAAGTAGTGGTAATTAAATGAAAATGACAAGAACGTCGATCGCAATCGCAGCACTTTTTTCTGCAAGTGCTGCAAATTCAGCCGTAGTTTATGAAGATCAAGAATCAGTATTAAATATTCATGGCCGAGCGCAAGGGATGTATTATTTCTCTGATGATAAAAATGCAGACGGAGATAATAGCTACATTCGTGTAGGACTTGCAGGTGAGTCTAAAATAAATGAAGATCTTTATGCCTTCGGCTTATATGAGTTGGAATTTAAGTCTAATCGCAGAGATGCTGATGGGATTGAAGATGATGAATTTGATATCCGAAAAGGCTATGTAGGAGTTGGTGCAGATTACGGAACAGTAAGTTATGGACGTCAATACGGTGCGGTCACTTTAGTATCTGACTACACGGATATTTTCCCGGAGTTTGGTAATGAAGCTGCTGGCGTAAGTGCGGATCTATATGGTACCGGTCGCTCCGATTCAGTATTTAAGCTAACGACAAGCTATGAAGGTTTGAATATTCATGTTAGCTATCAGGCTGAAAACGATGAAGTGTCAACAGATGCAGCCTCTTATGGTGCGGCGGCGGACTACAAGTTGCCATATGGCTTCAAAGTTGCGCTTGGTTACAACGAAGGTGAAGGGCAATCGGGTGCAGAAGATGCAGAGCTGCTAACGGGTGCTATTGCATTTGAATACGACAAGTTTTATGCCTCTGTTTTATACAGTGATGGTGAAAACTGGGCTAAAGATGGTTCTGAAAGTAATATTGATTACACCGGTATTGAAGCAGTTGCCACTTATGAAGTAACAGATAAGCTTTGGGCACTAGTTGGCTATAACAATCTAGAGCGTGATGATGAAGATGTCGTCGATTACTACTCACTAGGTGCAGAGTACGATTTGACTTCTAATTTTAAAGCACTAGCAGAATACAGAATTACAGATGTAGACAATGAAGACGATATTCTTGCAATAGCTGCGAGATATTCATTCTAAAAAATTAATAAATCTAAAAAGCCTGAAACTATTTTCAGGCTTTTTTATTTATCGGTGTAATTTCATAAGTGCTGATTTTCATCCATATATAATGGATTATATTGATCGTTACTTGTTTAAGTGTTTTGAATATAATGGTTTTGTTAGCTAGTCCACTGCTAGTTTTCATTTTCATATTTTTTGAATGATGTATTTTTTCTTTGGCAACAAGAAGTGTCTTGTTGCCTTTTTTTATTTTCACGCTTTATGGTTAATTAAAACAAAAAGAGTTTTTTATATATTGCTATAAACGAGAAAAATATAACGACAATTGTCAATCTTAGGTTGAGTTAATCTTCATAAAAAAGTGAACTCAATTTCAAGGGTCTTTTTCATTTAAGTGATGTGGAATCCATATGGCGAACCAAGCGAATGACAAAGCGCCAAACGACGAAATGTATCTCAATGAAGATTGGAAAAATGATTTTTATGTAAAACGATAGAGGTAGGGATTGATACTGTTTACGTAAGGAGAGAGCGATTTATGAAAAGCAGTCGTTTCAATGTGATTAGACACCTTTACTTTCTTAAAATAGGAAGGGCTCTAAGAAAGTAAAGGTGCAGATGATTTTTAGTTTTTACCGCCGTCACTTGTTCTGAAGTGATAATCGAAGTTTATGATTGCACGATATTTAACTTCATCACGGTTAAGTGCGTATTCTTCAACTCTCACCTTACTATCATCGATTGCAATATCACGAGGGAAACCGCTTCCAATGATGTTTAGACGATTTCTAAGTTCATGTTTTGATAGAGTTTGGTATTCATCGACAAGATCAAACGCAGAGCTATAAGCGGCATCTTTTGTCATAAAGTCATTGAGAACAACTTTGTTTGTAGAGTGTTCGACATGAATACCAGCAGTAGCAGATAAACTGAATAATAATAGTGATGAGAGCATCATTAGTTTTTTCATATAGTCACCTTTTTATTTGTATTACAAAGTCAAGATGTCCAACGAATCCTTGTTAATATCTCTCGACAAAGGTGATAGTGCCATTATAGAAATGTGCTGTACATCACATTTGTGACCATTGACTATGGAAGAATTGTCAACAATAAAACTCAAGCACTTTTGACATTACGGTCAATCTGAAAAAGCGAATATCTGTATGGTTTCGTTAATAATTAAACCACTCTCGGAAACGCTGACTATTCAGTCAAAGCGTATGTTTCTTGTCGTTATAGTGACCTGCCTACAACTTAATCACTTAATGCATGCAATTCAATTGCAATGGCTTGGTATAGATTTTCATTCAGATCTTCCAGCTTAGTAACGATCCTAAAAATTCTAGTGATTAAAAAGTCATTGTTTGTGGTTTTTTATTCTATTGTCGTGTATAAAAAAACTTTACAACAAATGATAAAGGAATATCCATGAAAAAGTTATTGTGTTTTGCTGCACTGGGGTTAGCTGTTTCGACGACGGTTAATGCAGACCCAATTTTAGACGACATCAAAAGTACAGGGGAGCTAAAAGTCTGTTTTGATTCTGGGTATATGCCTTTTGAAATGACAGCAAAAAATGGGCAGTACATCGGGTTTGATATCGATTTGGGTAAGCAAATGGCGCGTGCCATGGATGTTAAGTTTGTGCCGGTAAACACTTCATGGGATGGCATTATCCCAACACTGTTGACTGGTAAGTGTCACATGATTATGGGCGGGATGACTATCACACCTATGCGAAATACTCAGGTGAATTTCGCTGATCCCTATGTGGTTATTGGTCAATCCATTCTCGTAGATCTCAAACATGAAGGTAAAGTGTCTAGTTACCGTGATCTCAATAGTCCAGAATATGTTGTTGCAACTAAGCTTGGGACAACGGGTGAGCAAGCGGTAAAACGATACCTTCCGAAAGCTAAGATAAATCTATACGAAACTCAGTCTGAAGCGGTACTTGAGGTTGCCAACGGAAAGGTAGATGCGTTTGTTTATGACTTTCCTTACAACTCTATTTATGTGGCGGAAAACAAAGGGCAGTTAATGCACTTGGCTAAACCGTTTACTTACGAGCCTTTGGGTTGGGCTGTGCCGCAAGGAAATCCAGATACGCTTAACTTCTTGAACAACTATTTACGTCAAATTAAGGGCGATGGAACTTACGATCGCATTTACGATAAGTGGTTTAACGACGATAAATGGTTAAAGCAAGTTAAGTAATCATTTTGTTATTGTAGAGGAGCGGCTAGCTTCTGGCTTGGTTCATCGCCAACCAAACGGTTCGCGCTGTGAAGCTAACGCTTTTCTTTATTCAAATACCCAACCAACTTTAATCAAAGTCATTCTCGGAATCACATGCAAAATAACTTTAAATCCTTATTGTGGAACGCTGTTTTTGTTCTTGTTTTGCTATCAATTTGCGGTCTTGTCTATCTGTCAGGTAAGCGAATCGATTACAGCTGGAATTGGGAGCGTGTCCTTCCTTATATTGCCACTAACGCTGCTTCATCCATTACCGCGCCTGTCGATGGGAACATCATTCTCGACGAGAATAACCAACTGGCTCTGGAGAGTATTCATGGTGATATTGTTCTTGAACTAAGCCAATATAAGTCTGTCGACGTCTATGAAGGTGATCTTATTTTTGAAGGAGATACCTTAGCAACTATAAAAGAGTGGCGCTCTGGCCCAATTTTAGATGGTGTTGTGACGACCATTAAAATCTCACTCTGGTCACTTATCATTGCTCTAGCGTTGGGCTTAGTTGTCGGACTAATGCGTATATCCAGCAATCTGGCATTAAAAAAGCTGGCGCTTGTGTATGTCGAGGTCATTCGTGGAACGCCTCTTTTAGTACAGATTTTTATCGTTTACTTCTTTATTGGTACTGTGCTTGACCTTGAGCGTTTTACTGCGGGAGTGATAGCGCTCTCCGTGTTTACCGCCGCTTACGTCGCAGAAATTGTGCGGTCAGGAATCCAGTCAATCCCAAGAGGACAAATGGAAGCGGCGCGTTCACTAGGAATGAATTATCCCAAAGCGATGATTTATGTCATTTTACCTCAAGCGTTTAAGCAGACATTACCTCCCTTAGCCGGGCAGTTTATCAACCTGATAAAAGATTCCTCACTTGTCTCCGTGATTTCGATTACTGATCTGACAAAAGCGGGCAGGGAAGTCGTAAGTGGTAGTTTTGCCCCATTTGAAGTTTGGTTTACCGTAGCGGCCCTTTATTTGCTTCTAACTAGTACCTTATCTTGGGCAATACAAACGTTAGAAAAGAAATTGGCAGCAAGTGATTAATGGTGGAGTCATTAATGGAATACATTATTTCAGCAAAAACAATTAATAAAATTTACCCTAATGGCTGCCATGCGCTCAAGGACGTATCGGTAAATGTAGAAAAAGGGGAAGTGATTGTCATCGTAGGACCGTCAGGTTCTGGTAAGTCAACATTCTTACGGACGATCAATCAATTAGAGACAATAAATAGTGGGTCTATTATCGTAGATGGTATCGATATGTACCACAAATCTACGGATATCAATAAACTACGCGCTGATGTGGGCATGGTATTTCAAGGCTTCAACCTTTTTCCACATAAAACGGCGATAGAGAACGTCATGTTAGCACCTTTAAAGGTTTCTAAACGTGACCCTGAATCGGTGAAGAAAGAAGCAAAAGATTTGCTTTATAAAGTCGGTCTGTCGGAGAGAATGGATAATTATCCTAATCATTTATCAGGTGGACAGCAGCAGCGCGTCGCAATCGCTCGTGCGTTAGCAATGAAGCCCAACATTATGTTGTTTGATGAACCCACATCAGCACTAGACCCTGAAATGGTTGGAGAAGTTCTTGATGTGATGAAAGATTTGGCCAAGGACGGAATGACCATGGTCGTGGTTACTCATGAAATGGGTTTCGCAAAAGAGGTCGCTGATAGGGTGTTGTTTATGGAAGATGGTGAGCTTTTGGTTTCTGACTCTCCTGAGCGATTTTTTGATAACCCCTCCAATCCTAGATTGCAGAAATTTTTATCTAAGGTCTTATAATAAAAAGAAAATTTGATTGAGGGTTAGCCCCTCGATCACTTCATGCACTATTGTGGCTCGTAACGTTCGCCTCGCCGAGAGACATAGATAATGGGCTTTTTACTCGAAGTTAATGGCGATAACATTAGCTTGGTCCGAATGAAAGGTCTGGTAAATACTAAAGTGTTTAATCAGCCATTAAGTCTTTGTTCACTTTAAACATAACAATTTCATTTTGAATTGATAAAAATTGTGTTTGAATAGAGCTTATGGATGTTTGGCGGTATGGATGTCTAAATGAAGAAAGTAACAATTTTAGATGGTGGCATGGGGCGAGAGTTGAAACGTATTGGCGCCCCTTTTTCTCAGCCGCTTTGGAGTGCACAAGCGCTAATTGAATCACCACAACATGTAAAAATGGCCCATGAGAATTTCATAGACGCTGGCGCTGAGATTATCACTGTCAACAGTTATGCATGTGTCCCATTTCACTTAGGCGAGGAACTCTATGCAAAACGGGGGACTGAGTTAGCAAAATCTGCAGCTAAAATTGCCAGAGATGTAGTCACCAGCTCTAACGGTAGAGTGCTCGTTGCGGGTTCTCTTCCTCCTGTAATGGGGTCTTACAGGCCTGAATTATTCGAGCCGAAAAGGGCACTGGAAGTGGCTTCTGAGTTATTTGAAGCTCAAGATCAATATGTTGATATTTGGTTAGCTGAGACCGTGTCTAGCCTCGCTGAAGTTGAAGTTCTATCAATAATTTTAGCCAAAACAGATAAGCCCAATTATCTTGCTTTCACCTTAATGGATGAGCCTAACTCTTTGCCTCGCCTTCGCTCAGGGGAATCTCTTAAAGTCGCGGTTAATACGCTGTTGAAAACAAATGTTTCAGGTATCTTTTTCAATTGCTCTATTCCTGAAGTTGTCGAGCAAGCGATCATAGATACACAAGCAGTATTGAGTGAGTCAGGTAGAGAATTGACGATAGGTGTTTTCGCAAATAGCTTTGCTCCGATAAAGCAAGCGCACCAAGCCAACGAGACCATTCAGGAAGTTCGTCATTTCTCTCCGACTGAATATCTTGAGTATGCTAAAAAGTGGCATGCGCAGGGAGCAAGCATTATTGGTGGTTGCTGTGGGATTGAACCACGTCATATTAAATTGCTAGCGACTTGGAGAGACACTCTCGAAAACGCCTAATTTTGGTGAAGCGCAGGGAAGTATGGCAAGAGGTTTTGTTTTTCATTCATCGTTATAGACAAAATAAAGGTCTTTCATATCTGGCAAAGTAACAAGATGCTTTAACTTGCTCATTACTTTGCCAGTTTGCCTCGAGATCTTTATTAATTATTTTTGGTTCAGATTAACGACAATCTTTCCAACTGTTCTCTGATTTCGCATGTCCAAGAGTGCGTTACCTACATCCTCTAAGCCGATGATCTTCAGTTTCGGTACTTCCAATTCTCCATTTTCTAATAGCTCAGACACTTCCTTTCCGGCATTAACGATACTTGCAAACCCTCTCTCGCCAAAGACATGACCAGAGCCCAAACTTATTTGGTGGAAGCCCAAGCCTTTTAAGAAGGCATCTGGATATTGAGAAGGGTCGACAGTCTTGACGAGCTCCACCATTTCGCCCTCAAAGGTTAACACCGAGGCTGCAATTCGGTCGTTATCACCGCCTACACAATCGAGTGCAACCTCAACGCCATGATTTCCGGTAATGTCCATTACTCGCTGAACTACATCTTCATGATGATAATCAATCATATGGGTTGCTCCTAACGAGGACAAATATGCGTGATTAGCTTCTGAACTAGTAGCAATGATCTGTTCAACAGCAAATGTCTTTGCTAACTGAATAGCAAAGCTTCCAACGCCGCCAGCACCTCCGGCGATAAAAATGCTGCTTCGATTTGAAATATCGAGCTTGTCTACCAAAGCGCGATATGCGGTCCAGGCTGCGCAAGGTGTAGATGCTGCCACTTCAACCGGAACCTGAGGGTGCTTTATGAGCGTTCTTGAATCATGGATAGCAAATTCAGCGAATCCACCGTGATGGCGCCTCATGTTTCCGTGATACAACACTTTATCGCCAACCTTCCAATCAACGACCGCATCGCCTACAGAGACTATTTCTCCTGAGACGTCTAACCCGCCAACAAAATTGTTATCCATGTTAGTGACCATGTCTGACCAATAATGAATTTTTGCATCGACAGGGTTCAAACCAACAGCGTTAACTTTAACCAATACATCAAATTGGGTTTCTAGTTTTGGTGTAGGTAATTCGGATAAAGAGAAAGTATCGTTATCTCGTTGGTAAGTTATCGCTCTCATAGGTTTTCCTTATTATTAAGAATGGTCGAAAGTCATACTAACTCAGAGGGTGCTGCTGAAATAATTATGGTTTTTTCTTATTTTGATAATTTTAGGTTATGTTTGATAAAAAGGATTCGAGATGCTCTGAAATTATCATCGACAACCAGTCTGCATAGCTAACGACATGTAACTTTATGATAAGTATTGACTAGTTTTATTATTCCATTTTTATGGAAATATTTTGTTGATCTTTTGTTTTGTGATTCTATACTTCCAGAAGTATCGAAATAAAGGCTTGTCTATCAGGTAAGCTTGTTAGCGAAAAATGACGAGGAGAGTAAATGTGAATACAGAAATTATAACTATGGCTAAAGAAGCGCTGGATATGTTTGCGTTTCTAGCAACCGAACTTATCATCTTATTTCTGGCAATTAGCTACATTGTCGGTGTGTTGCAAGATTTTCTAACGCCAGAAAAAATTCAATCTATTCTCAGCTCGAAAAAGGGTAAAGGTTACTTCATTGCTGCGTTGCTAGGTTCGATTACGCCTTTCTGTTCGTGTTCGACCATTCCTTTCTTAAAAGGCTTGTTGCGTGCAAGAGCAGGTTTTGGACCTATGATGGTGTTCCTATTTGCAAGCCCGTTGCTTAACCCAGTGATTATTGGCTTGTTTGTGGTGACTTTTGGTTGGAAAGTTGCGGTATTTTACTTTGCTATCGCGATGTCAGTATCAGTGCTAGCAGGCTATGTACTTGAAAAACTAGGGTTTGAACGTTACGTCAAACCAGAAGCATATCAAGCGGTAGGTTCTTCTTCGTGCGGTACTTCTTGTGGCGATTCAAGCAAGAAAAAAGAAGAAGCGAGACCAGCATCAATCTGTGGTACCAGCGCCTGCAATGAACCTACGCCAGTTGCGGCGAAAACATCTTGCTGTGGTGATGCACCAAAACCTGAACCTAAAGTGGAAGTGTCTTGCTGCTCATCAGACGGTAGTGCAACAGCGACAGTCTTGGAAGAGAAAGAACCTAGCCGCTGGGCACGTATTTGGCAATCAACTTGGAAAGACTTTAAGCAAGTGTTCCCTTATCTCATGATGGGCATTGCGATTGGTTCATTTATCTATGGCTTCATCCCGACGGAGTTCATTGCGGAGTTCGCTGGTGAAGCGAAGTGGTACGCGATTCCGGTCGCAGCAATCATTGGTATTCCATTGTACATCCGTGCAGAGGCGGTCATTCCACTTAGCGCGGCACTAGTACAAAAAGGTATGGCTCTTGGATCTGTTATGGCGCTTATTATTGGTAGTGCTGGCGCAAGTCTTACAGAAGTGATTTTGTTGAAATCAATTTTTAAGAACCAAATGATCGCTGCCTTCCTAATCGTTATCTTAACGATGGCCATGGGAGCCGGTTACTTATATAGCTGGGCTTTTTTATAAAAATAACCCTCGGGCGATTGCTCGAGGGCTCTGTTTTTGTCGCCATATAGGGAAAGGGAAGTTTCCTATACCGCGCAGACTATAAAAAAATAACGAGGTTACTCGTAAATACTATAGGAGAAATACTTGCTGGCGATGGTTTTATGCTTACCGCTCTGGATCAATTTTTGTATTCCGCTATCGAGTAATGCTTTTAATTCTTTGTCTTGTTTTCTCACTGCTACGCCAATGCCACGGCCGAACCACTTTTCCTCTGTAAACGCTGGTCCAGTAAAGTGATAGCCTTCACCTTGTGCAGTTTCAAGAAAACCAGCACTTAAACCGATTGAGCCGCCAAATACAGCATCTAACCGTCCATTGAGTAGATCGGTAAATGCCTCATCGAACGTACCATAACGACGAATATCAATATCAGGATACAAGGCCGAAAGGTACTTATCACCAATTGTGGCTCTTTGAACTCCAATAGATAAACGATTTAGGCTGCCGTCCTCCATGTTGATTTCTCTATCATTTTTCATTACAAAACGAGTCGGTACTTTTGCATAAGGGACGGTGAAATCGACTTTCTTTTCTCGTTCTTCTGTGATTGTCATTGCAGCAATAATCGCATCGTTCTTGCGACTAAGGAGAGAAGGGATGATGCCATCCCAATCCATTTTTGAGATAACGCACTTTACTTCTAACTCTTTGCATAACGCGTTAGCGAGGTCGACTTCAAACCCTTCTAGCTTTCCCTCTTTTGTCGTCCAGCTAAATGGGGGGTAAGCCCCTTCAACAGTGAAGCGAATTTGTTTCCACTCTTTCGCATGGCTGAAAACTGAAAATAAGCTAATAAACAATACGACTATCCATTTCATAAACGTTTCCTTGTAACTGTTTGGAAACCAATGTTTAACACAAAGTAAGCAAATATCAATGAAAGTGCATATATGTGTGACCTTTCGCCCGCATTGTGTGAGCGAAAGGTTTTGCGTGTATTACAGCTTATCTTCAATAGTTACGAGGGGAACTCTCGTTGAGACAGCGTGAAGTGCAATGTTGTGAATCATTTCATCGACCGTGGTACAGCTATCCATTAAGATCGAAACATCATACTTGTCCGCAGATTTTGAAATAGCAGTATGTGTCACGCAGTTTTGTGTCATCATTCCGCATACAAGTAACTCCGTTACATTTTTGCTTGCCAATACTTCTTCTAAACGTGTTCCTTCAAAGCTATCTGCGAAGTGCTTTACCACGATTTCGGAATTCGGCGCTAAAGCAAGAACTTCTGGGTGAATATTGGCACCGTCGCTGCCTTCATTGAAGAATGGGGCAATGCCCATGGCAGGATCGGCAATATGCTGAATATGAATCACAGGAATGTTTTGCTCATTGGCTTTAGTTATTGCTCTCTTAACATTGTCTAAAGTTGATTCTGTATTCCATAAAGGAAACTTTCCTTCCGTGAAATAGTCGTTTTGCAAATCAATTACAAGTAGGGCTTTTTGAGTCATTTTCTTTTCCTTTTATTGAGGATCATTGCGATACGAATAATATAAAGACTTTTAGCCACCTTCTTTAGAGTCTAAAATGACACAAAAGAGTCAAAAAGCGACACTTGAAGATAAATGAAAATAGCACTCGTTAATTACCCAGATAGCTCGCAAGCCTCCGTATATGGTTTAAGCGAACTCTTCGAGATGGCAAACCGTGCGGCGGCTAAATTGGGCGTTGATGTGCACTTTGAAGTAGAGATATTGGATCACTGGTCAAACACGCACTTCGATGTGAAAACAGCGGTAATGATTCCGCCTAGCGGCACTGGTCAATATTACTTAGAACCAGAGCCAGAGCTACTCGACTGGTTAAATGTCCAATATAGTAAAGGTGCGATTTTAGCCTCCGCCTGCGCTGGTACTTTTATTCTTGCTCAAACCCAGTTGTTGACCAATAAGTCTTGTACGACACACTGGGGCTTGGCTCCTTCATTAGCGAGTCAGTTTCCCGATATCCACGTAAGACAAGAAGCCATCCTTATTAACGAAGGAACGATCATTACGGCTGGGGGTATGATGTCATGGGTGGATTTAGGTTTGGAGTTGGTTTCCTTATTTGCGTCACCGGCAGTAATGCGCCTGTTAGGAAAAATGTTGGTTATTGATACTGGTCCGAGAGAGCAACGCTTTTATGAACAGTTTACTCCAAACTTCCAACATGGTGATGAGGTAATTGTTCAAATACAGCACTATATAAACGATCATTATCAAGGAAAACTGAGCAATAAAGAGCTTGCAGAGTTGAGTTGTTTAACAGAAAGGACATTGCAGCGACGCTTTAAAAAGGCGACAGGTTTCAATGTTAACCAATACATACAAAGCTTAAGAGTACAAAAAGCTTGTGATTTACTTGAGTCGACAACCCTAACATTTGACGCAATATCATTTAGAGTGGGTTACCAAGATGTGAGCGCGTTCAGGAAAATATTTAATAGAATCGTAGGTTTAACACCGAAGTCGTTCAGATCTCGGTTCTGTTCATGAACGCCAGAAGTAAGATAATGTTGGTATTAAACATTTATAACTCAGAAGCAAACACCGCATATTTTTACAAGCTGGCTTAGCGTGATGAAAAGGGATAACAAGCTAAGCCAACCGTAGCGCACTCCTAATTACTGAACATTTTGTAGAATGCTTAAAGGGTTCTCAAATTACAATGACTTGTATAGGTCGTTGTTAATCACAAAAGCTATGTGATTTCCAAAACCAGTTTCCCAATATGTTGCTTGCGTGAAAATACTTCTTGCGCTTGACCTATCTGGTTCAAGGGAAATGACTCCGCGACTAAGGGACGAATTGCGTTCTGTTCGATATAGCGAACTAAGTTACCGAATACTTCTGGTGCCAAAACGGTACAACCAAATAACGCTAGGTCTTTAAGGTAAAGAGTTCTTACATCCAGCTCGACAATTGGGCCGCCTATGGCGCCGGAAACAGCGTATCTTGATCCTGGCTTTAGTACCTGAAGAAATTGTGGCCACTGCTCTCCTGCGACCAAATCAATCACTACGTCAACGCTGTTTTCTCCGAGAGTCGCTGTTAAATTTGCATCGCGAGGGATAACTTGGTTTGCTCCTAATGCCGTGATCTGTTCTTTCTTTTCTGGGCTGGCGATAGCAATGACGTATGCTCCACGCGCCTTCGCCAGTTGGATTGCGGCAGAGCCAACACCACCGGATGCCCCTGAAATCAGTACGGTATCGCTCGCTGTGACATTAGAGCGGACAAGCATGTTCTCGGCAGTTGAATAAGAACAAGGGAAGGAGGCCAAGTCGATATCCGATAAACTACTATTCACAGCATATGCATGTTTACTGTCAACAACAGTGAACTGAGCAAAGCCACCATCACATTCTGAACCGAAGTACCAAGGCGAGCTAAGTGCTTGACTGTGGAAGCGCGTAATACATGGTTCGATAAGCACACGCTGACCGATTCGTGATGGGCAGATATTCTCACCAACAGCGACGATGGTACCGCATACATCGGCACCTTGGATTCGAGGGAGAGATAGCGCGTCTCCTGACCAACTTGCATCCATGCTATTGGCGTCGTTTTTAGAATACCATGCTGTTCGGGTATTGATGTCGGTGTTATTGACTCCGGCGGCGGCAACTTGGATCAATACATCATCAGGCGAGGGGACTGGTACAGGTAGATCATCGCGGTAACGAAGCATATCTGGCCCACCATGACCGATAAGTTGGACGCCTTTCATGACTTTCGGGATTGTGGTCATTGATTGTTCTCCTTCATTAGTTCTAGCAGAGTGCGTTCAGCGGATGCAAAGGCAGCGTGACCGAGAACCGGCCATGCGTTGGATAGACCTTCATGTAACAAGAAGAGTGTGGTTGCGAGGTCTTCTCGCTGACTTAGTTGGCCCATAAGCTGACGGACCGCCAATTTGTGTTGTTTTACTGCTTGATTAATTGATAGATTTTCTGGATAGGCTGCTAATGCATTGATGGACATGCAGCCATTCGGTGCAAACTCCTTCATCCAATCCTCGAGGCGAGTGAATAGGTGTAATACAGCCGGTGTTCCATTGGCAGGGGCGTCTTCGAGCAAAAAACTCAAATACCTTTGATGGCGATGCTCGAGAGCTGCAACAATCATCGCTTCCTTGGAGGGGTAGTATTTGTACAGGGTTCTCAGGCTGACTTCGCAGGCGTTTTTGAGTTGGGGTACGCTAGGCTCGGCGAAGCCATACTGACTGAATGCTTTTTCTAGGCTTGCTGCGATTTTTTCTTTCACTATTTGATACACCAGGTAGAACGTTTGTTTTACTTAAGGGTAGAATAAACTTTCTACCTCAGTCAATGGTGTATTTAAACTCTGTATTGAAAGCCCGACGTAATGCCGGGCTAACTTAAGTGATTTTTATCGATTTGGAACGTGAATCAGTGTGCCGTTGCGGGCTGCTCTCCACGCTTGTCTAGCATTCCGCTGAAACGGGTTAGTAGTAGAGCACCTAATACTACGATCGCGCCAATCCAAGGTGTGTGCATCAGCCCAGCATTGGCCACGATAAGGCCACCACCCCAAGAACCCAGTGCAATACCTACGTTAAATGCAGCAATGTTGAGACCAGAAGCGACGTCGACTGCATCAGGTGAATATTTCTCTGCTAGTTTGACAACATAAACTTGAAGCCCTGGAACGTTACCAAAGGCAAACGCACCCCAGACAAGAATGGTCACTACTGCAGAAATTGGATTAAATGCTGTGACACTAAACACGAGCAATACCACAATTAGGCCCGAGAAAATGGCTGTCAGAGCTTTGA
This sequence comes from Vibrio sp. 2033, assembly GCF_033339735.1. Taxonomy (NCBI): domain Bacteria; kingdom Pseudomonadati; phylum Pseudomonadota; class Gammaproteobacteria; order Vibrionales; family Vibrionaceae; genus Vibrio; species Vibrio sp. 2033. The sequence continues at coordinate 14,458 of NZ_JAWOVC010000014.1, read as the reverse complement.
TTGGCCCCATAGAGTCGGCCATCTTTCCGCCCCAGATGTTGCCGAATGCGACTGATAAACCATAAACCAACATAATTAGGCTGATAGCGCTAGAGCCAAACCCCGATACTTCTTCCAAAATAGGAGCCAAGTAAGTGAAGGCAGTGAACGTACCACCGTAACCGAGCGCGGTGATTGCGTACACCAAAAGTAGACGAGGCTGAGTCAAGACTTTTACTTGCGATGACAGCTTGGTTGCTGGTGGTTGTTTCAGATTACTCGGCACTAGCAGAGCGCTTCCTATCAGTGCGATGATTCCAAGGATCGCGACGATTAGGAAGGTTGCCTGCCAACCAAATGTCTGGCCAATCCAGGTGCCAAGTGGCACGCCCGTCACTAGAGCTACGGTCAGACCGGTAAACATAATAGCAATTGCGCTAGCGGCTTTTTCTTTTGACACTAGGCCAGTGGCGATAGTCGAGCCGATCGAAAAGAACACACCGTGTGCAAGCCCGGTCAGTATCCTTGCTGTAACTAGTGTGTTGTATCCAGGTGCTTGCCAGGCTAACAGATTGCCAAGAACAAACAGTGCCATAACAGAAAGCAGAACGTACTTTCTTTTCCAGTTACCAGTCAGCGCTGTTAAAACGGGAGCACCAACCGCAACACCAAGTGCGTACAGGCTAACTAAAAGACCCGCTGAAGGTAATGATACGTTGAGGTCGGAGGCCATAGTCGGTATCAGACCGACAATTACAAACTCCGTGGTTCCAATAGCAAAGGCGCTCAGCGTCAATGCAAGTAAAGCTAAAGGCATAACAACTCTCTCTTATAATCATTGAATATGAATGGATAAACGAATAGCCCGTTTCCATGTCGTGTATTATTAAAGAGTTATTCGTTGCGAAAAATGGTGTTTATTACAAAATACTTTTGTTATAAATGATGGAAGTGCGCAGTTAAGAAAGGGGATGAAATGTTAACCCGATCAGATGAATTAGAGATTCTTATGGCAGTTGTGGATAGTGGTGGATTTTCTTCCGCTGCTGATGCACTAGGTATTCAAGTCGCTAGGGTATCTCGTGCGGTTAGTAAAGTTGAATCACAGCTGGGGGTAACCTTGCTGAATCGCACGACACGCAGAGTGGAAGTTACTGAGGAAGGGCATCAGTTTGTTGAAGCGGTTCGCTTAGGTTTACTACAAATACAGCAAGCTGAAGAAGAGATCATTACACGAGGTGAATTACCCAAGGGGCGCTTAAGAGTTGATGCCGCTAGCCCATTTGTTTTACATCAACTCGTGCCGTTAATTCAGCCATTTAAAGAGGCTTATCCTGATATTCAACTCGATCTTACCTCTAATGAGGGTTTTGTGGATCTATTGGAAAAAAGAACCGATGTGGCGATACGTATTGGACGATTATCGGATTCAACACTGCATGCTAAACCTTTAGGAACAAGCCCACTATTTATCGTTGCCACGCCTGGTTATTTATCTAAACGAGGTTTCCCTGAAGCGGTGAGCGATTTGCGCAGTCATAACTTGATCGGTTTTTCTGGCGCTAAAGTGTTAAATCAGTGGCCATTACGAGGGTTTGAGATGATAGAGCCTGATATCCTATCCAGCAGTGGTGAAACGGTTAGACAGTTAGTGCTGGCAGGGAACGGCATTGCATGTTTATCTGGCTTTATGGTGAAAGATGATCTTGATTCTGGACGGTTAGTGGCATTGTTTGAATCGGAAAAAATCACAAATACTGGACGAGAACAGGTCAATGCTGTGTTCTACAAATCTTCTTCAGTCTCTAAGCGTATTTCCGCGTTCATCGACTTTATTCAACCAAGACTTACTTTAAAATAACACTATTATTGTTGTTTTAACAAAAGAGTTTTGTCGTTATTGCAGCTTTTGTTTTTCCAACTGCTAAGCCTAGCGTGCCACCCCTTAGTAAGGTGGCACATATTTTTATTTGCTCTTAGTTAAAGCGTGGCAACACGTACTGAGCGATCTGTTCCATTGATTTATCAATTGGTTGGCTATTACGACGGAAATGCAACCCGATGTGATTGACTCCTGCTTCTTGCATTTTTTCTAGCTCATCGCTCAAGCCATTGACTCCGGCCTGGATACCAAAATGATGCCGAACGACTGGTGCATTTGGGTTATCGACTAAATCAAGATGAATAAAGCTGGCGTAGGGTTTGTTTCCCGCTACGGAGCGCCAAAGTGCAACGCGGTGTTCATGATCATCAGGTGTGCCTGGGTAGGCGAGCCAGCCGTCTAGGTTTTCTCCTATCCATTGTGGACTTTGCTGCGCTAACCCTGCGACATAGATAGGAATATCAGCAAACTCGGGTAATAACTGTAGATCGTTACCCAGCTTATCATTTTGCGTATCTTTCAAAATCTCTACACTTTCTCGAAAAGCTGAGCCACGGCTGTCAAAGTTGGCATTAAAAACGGGATATTCACTAGGGCGGTCTCCACTAGCCACACCGAGTATCAGGCGGTCACCACTTAACTCGTTGATGGTCGCAGCGGCTTTTTTCACTAGCCAAGGTTGTCTTAACGGTAATACTATCGCTGCTGTCCCTAGTAGAATGTTGTCGGTGCACGCAGAGAGATAGCCAAGATAACTGAACGGTTCATAAATTTGTGCCGCGTCTCCAAAGTTAGGGTCGTACAACGGGACATCTCTCACCCACGCTACGTTAAAGCCTAACTTATCGGCTAACATAATACGCTGTTTATGTGCACTCATGTCTGGTACGCCGAACGGTTTTCGTTGGAGCAGGCGTTTTTTCTGGCCTTCTTGGGTCCAGTCATTATCTAGGGGGAGCTCAACCCCGATGGTGAATCTGTTACTTAAATCTTTATGCATTATGAAGCCTGACTATTACTTTGAGTACTAGGAGGCAAGGTGCCTCCCTGATATTCAGGACACTATGAGATTTTTGTTGTGAGAAAAAGCGGCAAAAAGACAAAAGTGTTTTGCCACAAACAGCGGTGGTCTTTAAAGGAACTGGTGGTTCTCTACCTTGATTTCTTGCTTGATGAAGTCAATAAAAGAGCTGATCCGGCGTGAGGTACTGGCATTTTTGTAATACACCGCATGAACGGGCTGTTCGACATTATGCGTGTGTTCACTAAGCACGCCCACTAAGCGACCAGCTTGTCGGTCAGAGTAGGTCATAAAGTCAGACAGGCAAGCTATCCCCGCACCATGTAAGGCTAAACATCTTAGCGTCTCGCCATTATCAGATCTTAGGCTACTCATAATACGCAGAAGTTTGTTCTTATCATCCATGATCGGCCATTCCTTAAGATACTCCGGCTTGTTGAATCCAAGTAGCTTGTGATTGAGTAACTGATCTATTGAGGTTGGAGTACCATGTTGTCTTAAATACTCTGGACTCGCGACGATTCGAATCCGACTTTTACCAAGAAATATCGCGCGCATGGTTGAGTTTTGTAGCTCACCGATACGAAAAGCAATATCGGTTTTTGTTCCCAAAAGGCTAATATTTTCCTCATTGGAATTGAGATCGATTTCGACTTCTGGATAGAAGCTCTGATATTTAGCAATGTGCGGCGTTAGTACGTGCAGTAAGAACGGGGTAGCTGCGTTTATTCGTAGGAGGCCAGAAGGCTTATATTTCTGGCTTTTCAGTTGTGCTTCGGCATTCTCTACTGCTTCTACAATATGTCTGACTTTATCGAGGTATATCGTTCCTTCATTAGTAACATCTAACTTACGGGTTGTGCGATTTAACAAGGTCGTTTCGAGTTTGGCTTCTAGCCGAGATACCGATCGACTCACCGCCGAGACGGTCATCGATAACAGTTCAGCCGCAGAGCTGATTGAACCCGTATCGACCACGGCCATAAAGGTGCGCATTTCATCTAGAGTAGCTTTCATTGTTGAATATATTTCAAATTAGATTTGAGTATTGTTAACTTTACGGAAAGTTTCTTGCGGCGTAAAGTTTTGCTTCGAATCAACTATAAAATCGATAATTCAGGAGATTTAGATGAAAGTACCATCATTTGGCGTCGGCACGTTTCGTTTAGAGGGTGAAGTAGTTAAGGATTCAGTCCGTAATGCGTTAGAAGTGGGTTACCGCGTAATTGATACTGCACAGATTTACGGTAATGAGGCAGAAATCGGTGAAGTATTGACACAGTCCGGTATTGCACGTGATGAGCTATTCATTACGACCAAGATCTGGGTTGATAACATGAACACGGAACAACTCATTCCAAGTCTAAAAGAGAGCTTAGAAAAGCTAAATACAGATTATGTGGATTTGACCTTGATCCATTGGCCTGGCAATAACAATAACTTGAACGAATACATGGCTTCATTACTTGAAGCTAAATCGCAAGGGTTAACCCGTAATATTGGCGTATCCAACTTTAATATTGACTTGTTGCAACAAGCGATAGAAGTGGTCGGTAAAGAGAATATTGTTACTAACCAAATCGAGCTTAGCCCTTATTTGCAAAATCGTAAGTTGGTCAGCTTCATGCAGGAAAACGATATTCAGGTAACGTCTTACATGACCTTGGCATATGGGAAAGTACTTGGGGACCCAACTATTGCAGGTATTGCTGAGGACTATCAGGCCACGCCAGCTCAAGTCGTGCTTGCTTGGGCTTTGTCAAAAGGTTACGCGGTGATCCCGTCTTCAACTAAACGAGAGAATTTAGCAAGTAACCTGAAAGCACTTGAACTTAATCTGAGTGAAGAGGCGATTGCAAAGATAGATGCGTTGGAAAGAAATGGCCGCGAAGTAAACCCTGAAGGGCTAGCGCCTGAGTGGGATGATTGAGTGAGTTTCACGGGAAATCATTGCCTAAATGACACCTCTGCAATCGCTGACTTCCTCAGCGTTTGACGGTAGTAAAACACCATAGACGATAACGGCTCGCTTGTCTGACGATAGTGCGAGCTTTTATCTTTTTGGCCTATTGGTTTACTGTATTCTCCCGGCCTTCAATTTGGCCGGGAGACGTCATTTAGAGAACAGTTACCATTCGATTGTAGAGCCATCAAATACGCGGAAGCTTCCGGATTGCTCAAGTGTTAGCTGTTCTGCGACCGAAACAATGCCTGCAACACTTTCCTCGGCAGAAAAGGTTGCGTCCTCACCGCCCATATCGGTTTTTACCCAGCCGGGATGAACTGCGACAGTTTTTACTCCTTGCGATTCGAGGTTGCGTGCTGCTGATACTAGAACCTGATTAAGCGCTGCTTTAGATGCTCGATAACTGTACATGTTACCTGAACTGTTATCGCTTAAACTCGCAACTCGGGTTGAGATTCCCACGATGGTTTTGTGCTGACTTTTCGCAACGTTGTCTTGTAGGGCTTGAATTAGCAGGGCAGGTGCGACGGTATTTATGTTTAGTACTTCTAGCCATTTTTTCTGGGTCATTTCGCCAAGCGTTGCACACTCTTCGCCTAATACACCTGCATTCAGAATTAAATGATCGAGCGGACGATCCGCTAATTGAGTGGCTAACTGATCGATATCTTGTTGGTTAGTGACGTCTAGAGCCATCAGTTGAAGTTGATTAGATTGGGTTACTAGTTCATTGAGCTGCTTAGCATTTTCTGGTGAACGACAAGTTGCGATAACTTGCCAACCTTTTCCAAGGTAGTGGCGGACAAATTGCAAGCCTAAGCCACGGTTAGCGCCGGTGATTAATACAGTAGACATCGCTTCTCCTACGTTGTTGAGTTGAACAACGACCATATTAGAGGCGACGTATAAGCATGTAATCAAAACAGTATAAAAATGGCCTAGGATTCGACATTGTCAAATCTTAAAATTTGAGAAAGATGCTGGCAAAGTGTTTTAGCCTAGTGACCGTCAGTTCGGAGGCAGCACCGCTGACACCTGCAACAGCAACGACCTTACCATCCAAGTAAAGGGGGATCGCTAAGCAATTGAGGTTTGGCTCTGCCTCTTCTAAATCGAGTGCGTAACCTGATAATACAACCTGATTAAGTTCAGTTTCTAACGTCGGGGATATTTGGCTTTCAAGGCGCAATGTTCGGCGAAGCTCATCATCAAAACTAAGAAAAACCTTGCCGATCGCAGATGTTGTGAGTCCTTCTCGTTTCCCTCTCGGGCTACGGATAGTAAGAGGGTTATCCTGCTCTATAGCATCGATATACAAGTACTCTTTAGCGCCACTTTGTACAGCGAGGTAAGCAGTGTTGTTAGTCATTTGGGCCATTTTTTTCAGCAATGGAACAAAATGTTGTCGGATAGCTTCGTTTTTTTGTTCAATCGGCTTAGACAGTTCATAGCATCTAAACCCTAGGCTGTAGCTATGGTTGTGTTTGGATACATATCCAAGAGAGTGTAGAGTCGCAAGTAACCCGTGAACAGTCGTCTTATTTAACTGGATCGCATTACTGATCGTCTGTAATGATAGGGGAGACTCACTCATCGAGAGCAACTCGAGGATTAGAAAACCTCGCTCTAGAGACTGAATGTTTTTTCTTGCCTTGGGCACAAAGACTCCTTGATGATGGTGTTGCATCTGAATGGCTTACTGATGCTTCCACCTATAACAAACCACTACGCTGGTGGTTTGGCTTTATTAGAGAATATACTCAGCACTTAAACTGATCGGCTCGTTGTATGCGTCCACAAGGGAGTTTTTTCCTTGCTTCTTAGCATTGTATAACGCTTGGTCTAATATCGAATAGAGCTCATCAAAGTTGGTGAGTGGCATTGAGGTTGATAGATAGGCCAGACTCGCAGATATATTCAATTGATGGTTATTAAGCGAATGTACACTCTTTTCTGAAATTGTTTTATGCAGACTTTGTATTCTAAAGGGAACGTCAATCTCATCGACGTTTTTCAATAGCAAGATAAACTCTTCTCCACCTAAACGACCCAAGTAATCTCCCTTATTAAGTTTAGCTTTAAGCGCTTTGCATACCTGTTGTAGTACTAAGTCGCCAGTCGGATGACCATACTGATCATTAATCGCCTTAAAGTCATCTAGATCGATTAATGCTAGAACGTAGCGGAAGTCTCCTTCAGCTTTGGAGGTTTGGCTTTTAATCGTCTCTATAATTGCCGCTCTGTTTAATGCACACGTTAAGCTGTCTATTTTGGCTTTTAAGCGTGTTTGTCGCTGAACCATCAATGCCAGAGCGAGGAGAACCAATAAACAGAAAACAACAAAATTATAAGTGCGTTGTTGGTCTGTGAGTTTTTCAAACTGGTACTGACTTAGAAGAGTTTCGTTGTTCAACTGCGCGACTTGTAGATCATATTCATACTCTTTTTTAGTGAGATCTAGTGCCTCTAACGCCTTGATATTACTCGCGTCTCGGTTCGTTAGTTCAATCGTCGAGTAGGCCTTGTGATGCTCCAGCGCCTTTTTGTAATCATTTTGAGCTTGGTATGCTTTTGAGAGGAGTAATTGGGCTTGCGCTTGCAATAAGGGCCTAGCGTTTTTTACCGCTAATCTTAACGCTATTGTACTGTGTTCAATCGATTTTTCGGGTGTATGGTTCTTTAAATATGCCAATCCAGCAGCCAAATGACCCTCTGTTTCAAGGTGCGTATTCTCATAAGTTTGGGCAATGTTTAATGCTCTTCCAATGTAATCTACCGCGGTATCCAATTGCCCAGAATCGGCCAAAGCAGCAGATAACCCTAAATAGGTCAACCCTTGCCCGTATGGGTAATGAAGTTGTTCGAGAATCGTTAATGCATTTTTGTAGTGGCTGATGGACTTATCGAGTTCTTTGGATTTTCTGTACATCGCTCCTAGACTATGTTCGACTTGCGCAACTTCAAGAGGTGTCCCTTCATCTTGGCGAACCAGTAAGGCTTGAATGAGATATTGCTCTGATTGTTCAAATTGCCCCAGCTCTGCAAGTAAATTGCCGACGTCATTGTAAATCCCTGAAGGATCGCTTTGCGTCGACATGTTGGCCATCAACTGTCGATACAAACTTAAGGCTTTTTCATAGTCACCGCGGTAATTGTAGTTATTTGCTACCACGCGCAAAGCAAGATCAACAGGGAAGTTTTCTTGATGCTTATGATTTAAGTGGCTCTCTAAGGATGAGCAATAAAAGTTTGCTTTGTGATAACGACCTTGTTGATTCAGCGTATAACAAAGTTGATAGTTCATCAGAGCCTTGCCTTCGGAATCGGATATTTTCTTCATTGTCTGTCGCAAAGAAGAAAAGCTATCTACTGAGGCCTCGTAACTACCATGCTTACGTTCATTTAAGGCAAGAATATATTCTGATTCTAATTGAGAAAAATGGTTGTCTAAGACTTGACTGCTGCCGTAGTAAGGCTGATTTATGTTTGACATATATTCATAAATCAATCCACTTACGTAGAGCTTTTCGCTGTCCGATTTCGCTGTATGGTAGCGATCTTGAAGCATGCTCAATGCCGACTCAGGGTTGCTTCGTAGTGTGGTTTGGTAGACAGAGTGCCACTGTGTGATATTTTGGTTTGGTTCAATATCTTGAGTGTCGCTTGCATATACTGGAGTGAGCAAAAGTGACGCAAGCAAAGGATAGAGCACGCGCATGTTTAAACGAGCCTTTAATTTAAGGTGCCTTTAAAGTTGAGTTATCATAGCGCTTTTAACGCATCAGCGTTGTGATTAAGTTGGGTGTACTAAGAAAAAGAGTAGTAAAACTATGCACTTGGTCGAGATATTGAAAGAAGAGGCATAAAAAGAAAGACCTCAACATAAAGTTGAGGTCAGAAATCTTTAATCAATGTAAAGCTTTGCTAGATCTTGAGGCTCCATTTCTTTGCCTTCTAACTGATCGTTCCAGTTAGTTCCAACAAGAACACCATCTTCAGCAAGAGTCAAAAGCCAATCTTCAACAAAGATATCTAATGGGATTTCTAGTACAGTAAAATCTGCCCATTCTTCAACATTATGTGCTTCTGCATCTTCTTTAGAAGACCAGAAAGGCATGACTTCGCTGTTTTCGAATTCAGTTGAATCGCAAGATAGCCAACCTTCTTCATTGCGTAAACCCCAAACCAATTGGTTTTCTTTCGTTTCTGCAACAAAAAGGTCAAGGTTCGCTTGGATATCTGATGTAAGTTTGCTCATTTCAAAACTCTCGTTGTTATGACGTGGCTAGAGTAACACTAAAGTGCCGATTCCTAAAGCATAATACGGTTGTCGAAATGAGTAAAAATAAAGGAGCCGAAGCTCCTTTTCTGAGGTTAAGTATTCACTCGTTTTTGTTTGCTTTATGCTTGCAGAGCAAACAAAAACAGGTACTTTACCTTTCTGGAAGAGTTGTGAATATTGTCCACTCTCTTTTTATCTCGCCTTTGTAACCAACGACTGATGCGGTTACTCGACGATTTAAAGCATGGCTGACTTCATCGGTCCCTTGCTGTGCTAAGTGAGTGTCACCAAAACCAACAATGCGGACTCTACTCGGTTCGATGTCGTAGCTTAGTAGGGCTTCACGGACATTGCGTGCTCGTCTTTCAGAAAGATCTTGGTTATGCTTTGAACCACCAACTTTACTAGCATAGCCGTGCAGCTCTATCGAAGTAGTAGGGTACTCTTTTAAAAAGTCGGAAAGCTCTCGGACTTGTCTTCTGAAGACTGGATTGATCTCATCAGAGTCGTTAGCAAAAAGTATCCGCACTTGCATGTTATCTGATGCTTTAATGTATTCTCCACAACCGTCGTTGTCGACCTCTGAGCCTTCAGGTGTACCTGGACACATATCTCGAGCATTGATGACACCATCGTTGTCGTCATCTTGCAAATCTGCTATTTGTTCTGCATTTGGTACAGGACGATACTCATATTCGTCTTCAGCAACAACGTGTTGAGTGATGGCGAGCATACCCAATGCAAATAGAATCTTCACTGGTTTCATGATCAGTACTCCACCTTTTCATTCCATTCTGTAGGTACATCGACACGCAAGGCATTTAACAATTGGCCAGTCGCGTTCATAACGCGGTACTTGGCGTACTGCTCTGAGTATCGAGCATCCAAGTAGTTCTTTCTTGCTTCGAAAAGTTCGTTTTCAGTATTTAACAAGTCCAGCAGAGTGCGTTTTCCAATGCGATACTGCTTTTCGTAGGCGATGACAGTTTCAGAGGCCGAATCTACGTGATCCGCTAGGAACTCTTTTTGTTGAAGTGTTAAATCTAACGCACTCCAAGATAGACGAAGACCTTCTTCTACTTGGCGGTATGCACGTTCTCTTAGGTCTTTTGCTTTATTTAGTTGGTAGGCAAAACTTTCAGCGTTGGCTACGTCACTACCACCGTTAAAGAGGTTGTAACGCATACGTAACATTGCTGTTGTCTCTTCGCTGCTTCCTTCGATACCGCTTGCATCATCACGCCATGTTTGAGCCGCTTCTACCGATATCGTTGGGTAGTAAGTTCCCTTAGATTGCTTGTATTGGAACTTTGCAGAGTCCACATCAGCTACCGAAATTTTGATTACTGGATGTGACTCGAATGCCAAGTCAATCGCTTCATCGATGGTGTAGGGAATAAAGTTTTGGTCCGCTCTTGGGAAAATCAATCCTTGTGGTGACTGTCCGACAAGGCGTGTAAAGGTGGTGTGGCTGTCATATAAGTTGTTCTGAGCTGCCACCAAGTTACCGTGAGCCTTTGCTAAACGAGCCTCTACCTGGGTTAGGTCTGCTGTAGAACCGATACCTGAGTTAACTCGCTTTTTAATGTCTTCATAGATCTTCTTATGCACTTTCAAGTTATTCTCGGAAAGTGTAAGAATTTCATAAGCTTTTACTGAGTCTAAATAAACTTTCGCGACTTCTAGAGCGGTGTCTTGGGCATCAGCTAGAAGTTGATAACGGACCGATTCAGCATCAGCTGCTGTTCGATCCATATCATTAAGTGTCGCTGAGCCATCCCATATTAGCTGGGTTAGTGTCACGGTGGCTTCTTTTCTTGTCAGATCGGTTGAATCTCGCCCTGACTCTGCGGGTTTGATTCCTTCGTAACCGATACCGGCATCTAAGTCTACGGATGGGAGGTAAGCACCACCAGATGCTTCATTCACATACTGCTTGCTAACGAATTCATTGAACGCACTTTTGATGTCAGGATTGGTTTTTAATGTGTTTTCAACCGCTTGCTCTAGCGTTTGCCCAAAAGCATGACTAGCGGTGAACATACCAATACAAAAGGCGTTGGCACGAGTCCACTTCACTGTGATTCTCCTAGATAATGGTAAAAATTCTCGAGGTGATAGGGCTTATAAGTGGAATACTTATAAGGGCGTCAATAATTTAGCGCACAATAACATTAATATGCGATGAAGTAACCTGTTGATTCGCTGTTCATTTGTTTCAATTTTGATAAATCAACCTACTAAATCTGCCTGAAACTTGAATTAAGATCTCAAATTAAAGATGAAGGTAATAGCTAGGAACGTGTGTCCAGATTTTAATAAAATAAAACACTTATGCATCTGGATTCTTATTGATGTATGACACATAATTACTTTATTGAGCATCAAATTGCTGTTATTGCACTATATATTCGGGCAATATATAGCAAATTAGTATTGTTAGTCAAAAACTTGACAGTTATTTAGGGTTAAGGTTTATATGGATCGTACAGCATTAGTGCCACTCGGTAATCAAGTCGTCGTAATAGGTTTGGATGGGCAGCTGAGAGTCCTTGCAGAAGGACAGCAGCCTCTACCAGGTGAAGTGATAGTGGCAATGACAGATGCTGCGCCTCAAGACCTGAAAATTCAGCTTGCTCAAGAGCAAGGTTTAAAAGATATTTCAGACGATGTAGCACAGATTATTAGTGCTATTGAGCAAGGTCAAGACCCTTCTGCTATTGATGAAGAACTCGCACCTGCAGCGGGTGAAAATAGTGGCTCCAGTTTGCAAAATAGTGCCACGATTGTACGAGATGGTACTGAAGTGCTAGCCTCAACAAACTTTGAAACTATTGGCCTAGAATCCCTCGGCTTATCTGAAACACAAGCGTTGACCTTAAATGACTTCTTCACAACAGGTATCGAGACAAGTGGGGATGGCTCAAGTAAGCCACTTACTAATTCTCCAGTGACATTAAGCGCTGTTGAGGAAGATAGCGATCCAATCACGATAACTACTGAAGAATTACTATCTAATGTCAATATTGATGATGCCGATACTCTTGTCATTACAAACGTCACTATTGAGAGTGGGAATGGCACCTTAATTGATAACAGCGATGGATCTTGGACTTACATTCCAGAGGCTGATGATGACACTGAAGTGTCATTCTCCTATGACATTATTGATAACGATGGCGGTGTTATTAATGGCACTGCTAACTTAGATATTACGCCTGTTAATGACGCGCCAATAGCAACTAATGATGCGATTCAAACTGACGAGGATTCCCAGGTTGTAATTGATGTGCTCGCTAACGACAGTGATATTGAAGGTGATGATTTAATCATTACCTCTGCTTCTGTACCAGAAGAGCAAGGTATCGTTGAGATTATCGATGGTAAGCTTGTTTTCACTCCGGCTGAAAATTTCAACGGTAATGCAACGATTAGCTACACCATCTCAGATGGTGAGTTAGAGGATGAAGCCCAAGTTTCGGTAACAGTAAACTCAGTTAACGATGCGCCTATTGCCTCTAATGATACAACAATTACAGAGGAAGATAGCTCAGTAACGATTGATGTCCTGCCAAACGACACCGACATTGATGGTGATACGCTGTCTATCCAATCGGCATCTGTGCCGAGTGACCAAGGTACAGTTGAAATTGTTGACGGCAAGTTGGTCTTCACACCGGCTGAGAACTTCAATGGTGACGCCGAAATCACTTACACCGTCACCGATGGTTCGCTGACCGACCAAGCGACGGTCAACGTCACCGTGAATGCGGTGAACGACACGCCTGTGGTTGAAAGCAACATTGCAGACCAAACCTTGGCGGAAGATTTCACGCCATACAGCATCGATCTGAATACCGCTTTCAGCGATGTAGATAACGTGGATGGCGAGCTGAGCTTCAGCGTTTCTGGCAACAGCAACATTCAAGTGGCGATCGTCAATGGCATTGCTACGTTCACTCCAACTGCGGACTGGAACGGCTCTGAAGCATTGACCTTTACTGCTACCGATCCAAGCGGTGAAAGCGTTAGCCAAACGGTGAACTTTACGGTTGCGCCAGTGGCGGACATCGTGGCAGACAAAGCGACGGTCGTGGAAGACACGCCAACCATCATCAAGGTCTTAGGTAACGACACGTTTGAAGGCGACGACAAAGTGGTGTCGCTGGATACCAATAACGGTCCAGCCAATGGCACGGTCTCGGTCAACCCGGACGGCAGCGTCACTTACACGCCAAACGACAACTACCACGGCACAGACAGCTTCACCTACATCGTCACATCTGGGGGCGTCAGTGAATCCACCACGGTGAACGTCGATGTCACACCAGTGAACGATGCGCCAGTGGCAAAAGATGACACGGCGATTACTGACGAAGACACGCCAGTGACGATTGATGTCCTGCCAAACGATACTGACATTGATGGCGATACGCTGTCTATCCAATCGGCGTCTGTGCCGAGTGACCAAGGTACAGTTGAAATTGTTGACGGCAAGTTGGTCTTCACACCGGCTGAGAACTTCAATGGTGACGCCGAAATCACTTACACCGTCACCGATGGTTCGCTGACCGACCAAGCGACGGTCAACGTCACCGTGAATGCGGTGAACGACACGCCTGTGGTTGAAAGCAACATTGCAGACCAAACCTTGGCGGAAGATTTTACGCCATACAGCATCGATCTGAATACGGCCTTCAGTGATGTGGATAACGCCGATGGTGAGTTAACGTTTAGCGTTTCTGGTAATAGCAACATTCAAGTGGCGATCGTCAATGGCATTGCTACGTTCACTCCAACCGCAGACTGGAATGGCTCAGAAACCCTAACCTTTACCGCCACCGATCCAAGCGGTGAAAGCGTTAGCCAAACGGTGAACTTCACAGTGGCGCCTGTGGCAGATATTGAATCTGACCGTGCGACGGTTGTGGAAGACACACCAACCATCATCAAGGTTTTAGGTAACGACACGTTCGAAGGCGACGACAAAGTGGTGTCGCTGGATACCAATAACGGTCCAGCCAACGGCACGGTCTCGGTCAACCCGGATGGCAGCGTCACTTACACGCCGAATGACAACTACCATGGGGCTGACAGCTTCACCTACATCGTTACGTCGGGTGGGGTATCAGAGTCCACCACGGTGAACGTCGATGTGACGCCAGTCAATGATGCGCCAGTGGCAAAAGATGATACAGCTGTTACTGACGAAGACACGCCAGTGACGATTGATGTCCTGCCAAATGACACTGATATTGATGGCGATAAGCTGTCGATTGACTCGGCATCTGTGCCGAGTGACCAAGGTACAGTCGAGATTGTTGACGG
>NZ_JAWOVC010000013.1:0-150212 GCF_033339735.1 Vibrio sp. 2033 | reverse complement strand
CAGTAAATAAGTGATCAGAAATAGCGTAGGGAAAATGCTTGAGAACAAGGCGCAATTTTTCGATAAGTAGTTATTCTGCAATCAAAAATTGCAACGCAGTTATCGAGTATTTTAACAAGCTAGAATGACCAGTTATTTACTACGATTGGTATAACCTATACTCAATCTCACTAAAGTAACCAACCCCATGTGAAGCTCCACAAACAAAAGGCTGAGGAGCAGATCTTTACCCTACAAACAATGTACTAGCTATTTTGATTTTGTTAGTTCGTATGGCCTTAATATGAATGTTCAATATAACTAGGAAAACACTTGAGGACTTACTAGAAAAAGGGGGCTCGCAAAATTAGAGCAAAAGTTATCAAGCGGACTCAATTAGTGATGTTTGTGTAAAAGCACGTACAAGAAATATAAATGATAGATACAAAAAATCCCGCAGGGGGTGCGGGATTTTTACTAGTGGCTAAATCGGTTTAAAGGTGACTAGCCTTGAATACCAACGATTAACCATGGCGCATTAGGCGCAGTCAAGTCACGCTCTAGGTGCCAGATATCTTCGATTTCTTCTTCAACACCTTCTACTGTGTCACGGTAACGACCGCTAAACTGTAGACTAAGCTGTGCTTTATTTGCATCGTAATCAGCACGGACGATCTCTGCATCAACGTACATTACATCAGTATGCTGCTCACCGTCGAGCTTCGCGCGCTCTGCTTTTAGGTCTTCAAACAAGCTTGGAGAAACATATTCTTCAATAGTTTCTAGCTGGTTGTGATTCCACGCACCTTGCAGGATTCGATAGTGTTCACGAGAACCATTAATGAACGCTGCTTGGTCAAAACCCGGTGGGTAGTTATGTGGTACGTCTGTTTGAGCGCCAAAACCACCAAAGCCACCATTATTTGTGTTTGGTTGTTGCTCAAAGTTTTGCATGTTTGGTTGCTCAAACTTAGATGCGTTGCCACCAAATGCAGGCTGTTGACGATGCTGGTTCATACTGCCCTGCTTCGCACCTAGCATACCGCGCATTAGTTTAAAGATGACAAAGGCAATCAAACCAATAATTAGGATATCCATAAACTGGATACCTTCAAAAGCACCGCCAAAGAATGCAGCAAGTAGACCACCAGCAAGAAGTCCGCCTAGCAGACCACCCATAAGGCCTTTCTTACTTGAAGACTTTGTCGTCTGATCTTTGCCGACCGTATTGGTGTTTTGTTGCTGTTGTTTCGGTGCTGGTGCAGTTTTGTAGCTCTTACCGAAAGACTTACTGCCACCAAACTTCTTCGCTTCCGCGATAGGCGTTACAGCAACAGTAAACATCAATAAAGCAACAATAGAAAATAAACGTTTCATCGTTATCCTTAAAGTTAGCTATCTAAGATAGTGCCCCATTTTCAAGACGAAACAATCGTTGTTTCAAACAGTAGCACGCCAAAGATGATTTTTAAGTCATCATACTCTGTATACCGATTGATGAAAATAGCTTATAGAAGCTGACATGTATCAGAATATTGCCAAAAATGCAGACTGCTCACACTGCTTGCAATTCAGCTGAAGGCGCTTGATCAATGTAAAAAAAGTATGGAATAAGTTCACTAATACTCCAGATTGTTTTACTTGAATTAGAATCAGTGACACAGCTCAGAATCCTACACCTTGAGGGCACTTGGACACATTGCCTTGTTGACGGTTAATAGGTAGCTGACTATCATATTGAACGATGTTCAATAAAGTAGTTTGAGAGTATGGCGCGCAGAAACGATCACACCCGAGAAGAGTTAGTGAATTTGACCTTAACAACGGTCAAAAACTTTTTAGATGAGAATTCTTACCACGAACTCAGTCTTCGTAAAATCGCTAACATGATTGGTTACGTGCCAAGCACATTGGTAAATGTTTTTGGTAATTATAATTTGTTGTTGCTTCATGTTGTCGCTCAAACTTTAGATGAGTTATCTCAAGAAGCACGCAAAGCGACTAATGACAGCAAAGACTCCCATCAAGCGCTTTTTGAACTCGCTTATTGCTACCACGATTTTGCTCAAAAACACCCATACCGTTGGCAGTTAGTGTTCGAACACAACATGAATGGAGCAGAACTTCCGGAATGGCATGCCAAACGTATCGATGGTATGACGGGAATGCTAGAGTCACTATTGGCTCAAATCGCACCACATCGTACTGAATCCGAAGTGATTCAAGCGAGTCGAGTCCTTTGGTCTGGCGTACATGGCATTACTTTACTCAGTGTTGATGATAAGTTTTTCTCTAGTGAACCGATTGATGGCAAAGAATTGATCAGTAATCTTCTTTCTAACTACCTCACGAACTGGTAACAAAGGATTATCCATGTCATCCGACAGACAGCCGTCCTTACTTACGCAGAGAAAGTTCCTGCCCTATTTCATTACTCAGTTTTTTGGCGCTTTCAACGACAATATTTTTAAAAACGTTTTGCTGTTGTTTGTCGCATTCGCTGGCTCCAGTGCACTGCCTATTTCGAGCAATTTGTTCATCAACCTTGCGGCAGGCTTGTTCATTCTACCGTTCTTTCTGTTCTCTGCTTCCGCTGGCGTATTAGCCGACAAATATGAAAAGTCATGGTTTATTCGTAAGGTCAAACTATTTGAAATAGCCATCATGCTGTTGGGTGCCATCGGATTCATAACCGAAAGTTATGGTGTGCTTTTATTGCTACTGTTTTTAATGGGCACACAGTCAGCATTTTTTGGCCCAGTTAAATATGCCCTTTTGCCTCAAAAGTTAAATGCTAAAGAGTTAGTGCCCGGCAACGCTCTTGTTGAAGCTGGTACCTTTATCGCCATCCTTATTGGCACCTTAGGCGCTGGGATTATAGCCTCTGCAGACAACGCAAAATACCTTGCCGCATTTTGTGTCGTGATCTTCGCATTGTTAGGCTACTTGTCGAGCCGCTCAATCCCCTTTGCTGCAGCCAGCGCGCCCAATCTCTCTTTTCGTTGGCAACCATACAAGCAAACCAAACACACGCTCTCTATCGCCAAATCCGATCGAGTTGTTTTTCAATGCATAATGGCAATAAGCTGGTTTTGGTTTTTAGGCGCCGCATATCTAACACAATTCCCGAATTTCACTAAGATTTACCTAAATGGCACCGAGAGTGCGGTGTCTTTCTTGCTCGCTCTATTTTCCATTGGTATCGCGCTAGGGTCGCTACTTTGCAATTGGATCTCAAACCATCGTATCGAAGTCGGTATTGTGCCAATTGGTGCCTTTGGCATTACGGTATTTGGGTACCTAATGGCCACTTCCATTCCCAATGATCTACCTATTTTCCATAACTTTGTAGACTTCTTTAGATATGAGCCTTTTTGGCCATTATTTTTCTACCTATTGATGATTGGCGCTTCGGGCGGTTTGTTTATCGTGCCTCTTTACGCATTAATGCAGCATCGAGCAAAGGAAACCGAACGTGCTCAAGTCATCGCAGGGCTCAACATCTTTAACTCTCTGTTTATGGTCGGCAGCGCTGTCTTGGGTATTGTGTGCCTAAGTGTAATCAAGATGACAATTCCTCAGCTGTTTGCATTGTTAGCCATTTTAAATTTCTTAGTTGCCGCTTACATCTTTTTGCAAATACCTATTTTTGTAGTTCGCTTTGTCATGTGGATGCTTACGCACACCATCTATCGAGTTAAGCATAAGAATCTACACAACCTACCCGAGCATGGTGGGGCATTGATTGTATGTAATCATGTAAGCTACATGGATGCATTGCTACTTAGTGCAGTATGCCCAAGGTTGATTCGTTTTGTGATGGAGGAAGATTACGCCAACCTACCTCCATTAAGGCGCTTTTTACGTCGAACTGGGGTAATTCCAATTTCAGCGAGTAACAGAAGCTCTATCAGACGTGCATTTAACGATGTGGAAGCCGCGCTAAGCGAAGGTCATATCGTCTGTATTTTCCCTGAAGGAAGATTAACTTCAGATGGTGAAATGAATGAATTCATGCGCGGTATTGATATCATTCTACGTCGTAGTCCAGTACCTGTCATACCTGTTGCACTTAAAGGCTTATGGGGAAGCTATTTCAGCCGCGCAAAAGGTCGCGCATGCTGTGGCTTACCGACTCGATTTTGGTCAAAGCTAGAAATAGAGGCAGGACAACCGGTGCCACCAAACGAGGCAACGGCAAAAACAATGTTCGATAAAGTGCATCAACTTAGAGGCGACTGGCGATAAATACACTTGAACACATGTTTAGGATAACTGAACATGTGTTCAAATCATTAAGACAAACTGACCACACCCAGTGCGATATACTCTCCCTTTCATTCACAACAGCGAATAAAAACCTTGAATAGAAACTACCTCCTGTTTGGATTGGCGTTACTTTTTTGTCTAACCCCTCTTGCCTCCTCTCCCATTGCTCTAGTTATCGGTTTTCTACTCGCAAGTTTTGGTTTTGTGCCTTCCGAGCTGCCCATCGCTTCTTTTACTAAAAAGCTGCTGTCTTACTCGATTATTGGCTTAGGCTTTGGCATCAACTTCGAGCAAGCACTTGCAGTCACATCGGATGGTATCGGCCTGATCATCGCCACTATTACAGGCACACTGATCATGGGCACTCTCATTGCCAGGGTAATTAAATTGGAGCGAGTAACCGCTTACTTAATCTCATCAGGTACTGCAATTTGTGGTGGTAGCGCAATTGCTGCTGTGGCACCGGCGATTAAAGCGAAAGACGAGCAGATTGGATTAGCACTGGCAACAGTGTTTGTCCTGAACTCCATTGCACTCTTTGTGTTTCCTGTGATTGGACATGCTTTAGGGCTAGATCAACACACGTTTGGCACATGGGCTGCGATTGCCATTCATGACACATCTTCTGTTGTCGGGGCTGCCTCGGCCTATGGGGAAGAAGCACTAACGACGGCAACAACATTGAAACTCGCGCGCGCTTTATGGATCATTCCTGTTGCTTTTATCAGTGCCGTCATCTTTTCAAGAGGCCAAAAAGAGAATGGAAAGAAAAAACTAGCTATCCCTTATTTCATTTTTTGGTACTGTGCAGCTATCGCGTTTAGCGACTTCTTTCCTCAATTTGAAATGGTCTATCACGGCATTTTCATTGGAGCAAAGCAAGCGTTGGTTGTATGTCTGTTCTTGATAGGTTGCAGCATTTCAATTTCAAAACTAAAGTCAGCTGGAGCTAAGCCGCTGTTGTTTGGCGTGACTCTGTGGGTGTTAATTTCGACCACTTCTCTAAGTTGGTTACTGTTTTAGATATTGGTGGTCTGCTTATCGCGTTGAGGGGACGGTATTTCCCGTTTGCTATTTTTGTATATAACGACCAACGCAATAGCGATCAAAAATGCCGTTAGCTCTGCAAGAGAGCGGGCTAGCCCTTCACTACTTATCGCGATACCAATTTGTAGTGCTACTGCCGCAATTAAAACTAGCTTTGCCATCCTGAACCTTATGCATTTTCTCTCCACGAAGAAGCATAATTATGATTCAGAGTTATAAGGATACGAAATTCTCTTTATGACTAATACATAGCAAAATTGACTAATGCTGAAGTGATGACAGCAGCCACTCTTTCACGGCCTTACGTGAAATTTTGATCCCACCTTTTAGTAGAGTTTGTGGCATTACATGGTATTCCACTGGCCATTTAAACTTCTCTAACTTTGATTGCAAGTGCTGGTCATACTCCGACTTGCTGCGCAATCCATTGGTCTGAATCACAGCTACTGGTCTATGACCAAACTCCGCGTCTTCGACTGGAACCACTATACTCTGCACTACACCATCAATTTGGTTCAAAGCGGCTTCAATCTCTTCACAATGGATATTCTCACCACCAGAGATAAACTGATTGTCGGCACGGCCGATTATCTTTAATTCATCACCTTGCCACTCGCCAAGATCCTTGCTGTCAAACCAGCCTTTCTCATCCAGAAATGGGGTAACATGTCCTTGATGGAAATACCCTGCCGCTAATGTCTTACCGCCAATAAAAATGCGTTGGTCAACTAATTTTATCTTACGGTGCTTCAATACATGTCCAGCATTACTGGTGCTGTCAATTCTCTTTGCGGTAACGGTAGAGGCCGCCTCCGTCATCCCATAACCTAACCATGTCTCAATGCCTTGCCTTGTTGCTCGTAGTGCCAATTCGTGATCAACGTGGCTGCCGCCCAGTAGCACATGTGTCAATGACAAATGTGCATCATCATCCAATAACCGTTTGAGCTGAGTCGCAACCAAAGAAGCGTGTGATACGCCCTGAACATCATCAACAAGTTTCCCTGAACCGACTTTTAGTGTTGCTCCGACATATAGCCAACGATAGACAATCGCTAATCCAGAGACGTGATACAACGGAAGCGATAATAGCCAAGCATCTTGCTGAGTGAAAATGAACTCCTGCAACAAGCCCTCTGCAGACGCAAGATGCTGTCGATGTGTATGAACCACAGCTTTAGGCTCCCCTGTAGAGCCAGAAGTAAATACTACTGAAGCGAGCCGGTCATGATGATAGCTATCTTCAGTCAACGAATCACTCTCTTGCTGTGATACTGCAGGCGGTGAAAGCAATGTTGCCTTGAGTTTTTGTATATCATGTTCAGAAAAGGTCGAAGCGCACTCCTGAGAAAACCAGATAAACCGAGTTTGATCAGGCCTGTAAAGTGTAGCAAGCTTACCCTGCAACTTATCTAGTGGTTGTTCCATGGTCAGCGCAGCGAGCGCACCCAACTGTTTGGAGGCAAGATAAAACAACAGTGTTTCTACTTGGTTCTTGCCAACCAAAGTCAGCACATCCCCCCGAGTTACACCCAAGTCATTCAAATAGTGAGTGTATTGGTCAATACGCTTCGAGAGTTGTTGCCAGTTTAATACTTCTGTTGATGTCTTGAGTGCAATAGAAAAAGGGCTCGTTTGAGCCCAATATTTCCATGGTGCCTTCGCAATATTGTCTACGCAGAATGCCACACAATCTCCTGGTCTTTTAGAGGAAGAACGGGAAGTTCACACTTAGGCCAGCCCTGCTCTAGCTGAGCTTTGAATAAGCCAATCGTATCCAAACCTGGAACTTCATCAGGCAGCTGCCATTGGGCAAAGCGCGCTAATTGAGTTAAACCGAGACTGGATTCAATGCTCGAGCTAATCACTGCTTTCATCCCTAGTGACTTCGCTTTCTTTATCAGTGTAATACAAAAATCCACTGAACCAATGAGTGTGGGTTTGATGATGATCGTTTTCACACCAGTTAGATCTTCAAGACGGAAATCTTCACGACGAACCGCATCTTGCAATGTTTCATCCCAAGCGATAGCAATACCAGTATTAATCGCAAAAGAGAGACTATCGCCAGGAGAGCGGCACGGCTCTTCCAAAAAGGTAATGCGCTGACGCAAAGACGGAGTAATGTATTTAGCAAACTGCTGCGCTTTTTCTGGTGTCCAAGCGCGGTTTGCATCAAGTCGAAGCGTTAATTGAGGGATTGATTCAAGAAAAAGGTTCACAAGCATGCCATCGCGAATTGGCTCATAAAGTCCAACTTTCACCTTAGCGACTTTCTCACCTTCCATTTCGTTCAGCTTTGGAATGAGCTCATCTGGGTCGCCAGTGCATAGTGGCGCTGTTTGGTATTTACCTTGTTGTGGTAAGCCACCAGCTAATTCAAGCTGTGCCATCGATAAACCAAACGCAACCGACGGGTACATATTGGCATAATCCACATCCAACTCTGCAACCCAACGCTCCGCCTGTTCTTGTAGCTGAACACCCGCATCTTCGGCGCTCTCTAAGCTAAAACCAGGAAGAGGAGCGACTTCTCCAAGCCCTGTTTTACCATCTTCGGAAAGCGCAACAACATAACCAACACGTTCGGTTAGCTTGTTGTCACGTAGGATGACACCACTATCCATGGGCAAGCTATAACGATAAATTTTCGCTTCACGCATAATTCAAGTCCTATGTAATGCCGTATATTTGAGCGTTCTGACGAGCAATCCCACCAGCCTCCCAGAGGGCGAGGCGCTCAGGAAAAAAGGAACAGAGGAGCTAACACGCTCCTCATTTAGACGGATTATGGGTTGCGAGGGAATTTATCGAAGTCTGGGCGACGCTTCTCGTTAAAGGCATTACGACCTTCTTGGCCTTCATCTGTCATGTAGAACATCATCGTTGCGTTACCCGCTAACTCTTGCAGACCCGCTTGACCATCACAATCTGCGTTTAATGCAGCTTTTAAGCAACGCAGTGCCATTGGGCTGTGCTGTAGTACTTCACGACACCAACGAACGGTTTCTTTCTCTAGATCCGCTAGTGGTACAACTGTGTTTACTAGGCCCATGTCTACTGCTTCTTGAGCATTGTAGAAACGACATAGGAACCAAATTTCGCGAGCTTTCTTTTGGCCTACGATGCGAGCCATGTAAGATGCGCCCCAACCTCCGTCAAATGAACCCACTTTAGGGCCTGTTTGACCAAATTGAGCGTTGTCAGCTGCAATTGTTAGATCACACATCATATGCAGTACATGACCACCGCCAACAGCCCAACCAGCTACCGATGCAATAACTGGTTTTGGACAAGTACGAATATCGCGTTGGAAGTCCAATACGTTTAGGTGGTGCGTACCTTGGTCGTCTTTATAGCCGCCGTAGTCGCCACGGATCTTCTGGTCGCCGCCAGAACAGAATGCGTCTTCACCTAGACCTGTCAGAATGATCACGCCAACACCAGAGTCGTAGCGTGCATCTGCCAACGCATCAATCATCTCTTTTACCGTTTGAGGACGAAACGCGTTACGCACTTGAGGACGTGCAATAGTGATTTTCGCGATACCATCTACAGACTTGTGATAATGAATGTCCTCGTATTTCTCGCTGCAATCTTTCCATTGAACCGGAGCGTAAAGTTCTTCTTCAGAAATGCCTACTGTTTTAGCCATGGTGATTCCCATTGTTCTCGTTACTCTCACCAAAGTGAGACTGAATTATTTGCTTGATATGTATCGCAAACTGTTTGGGCTGCTCTTGATGGACGTTATGACCAGCGCCTTCAACTTGTTGATACGCCAACCCGCTACGTTGTGCCAGTTGGCTAAATTTTTGGTCTTTCTCACCACACAAGTAATACACTGGTATGTTCTGCTTTTGCAGTGAGGGCAACAAATATGCCTGTTTGGCTAACGATGTCGCCATCAACGTATTCGCCACCGCTGAGCCAAGATTATCACTTCGCTTCGCAATGAATGTTTGTCTTTGCTCATGGTTTAGTGAAGAAAACACCGCTTGTTGGTACCAATCGTTCAAAACACGTTCAAGTGGTTCAGTTTTGAAACGCATTGCCCAGCGAGCATCATTCTCTAATCTCACCTGTTTCTCTGACTCAGTTTGAAGCCCGAAGTTTCCCCCTTCAACAATCGCGCCCGCAATATTGAGATCTGGAAAGCATTGATGGGCAATACCATGCATCGCAATGCGGCCGCCCATAGAGTAACCAATCAAAATAAGTGGTTGTTGTGAGGGAAATAATAAAGATAGTGTGGAACCAAGAAGTTTGCAGCAATCATTCAGATCGCTGCAAGAAATAGATTGGCTATGCCCATGACCAGGGAGGTCAACCGTAACACGTTCATACTCGGGTAACGCGTTGATACACGATTGCCAGTCTTCACCGCTACCAAGCAAACCATGCAAAAACACCAGAGTAGGCAACGTTCTACTTTGGTGTTTTTCTAATACAGGGGAACGTTCAAAGTAAAGCATTCAGACTCTTATTAAATGCCTTGAGTGTCTCAGCAGCTTGGTTAGATGGGGTTTGAACCTCGACCAGCAACGTTCCTTGGCCGTGACATAAATGCTCTTTTACAGATGATTGGAATTGCTCCAGTGTAGAAACATGCAAATACGCCAAACCAAACTGCTTTGCCGCGTGTTCAAACTGATAACCATGAGGCATTTGATAATATGTCGTTCTGCGCTCTGGTGGTACTGGCAACATATCAAAAATCGCACCGCCGTCATTATTAGTAACAACAAGTATCGCCGGCAGTTTATTGTGAGAAAATAGCGCCAGAGAATTGAGATCATAAAGTGCTGCTGTGTCACCGATATACATCAGTAACGGATTACCTCTTGCCCGTTGCACGCCTGATGCCGCAGCAAACAAACCGTCAATCCCTGACGCGCCTCGATTAGTGAAAACCTCTACACCATCCAATTTTCCGTACATATCAACAAGCCGAACAAACAAGCTATTACCCAAGAAAACATCTACGTTCTTTGTGCGCTCGTTGATGTCTGCTGCCAACGCAATTTCGTCAATGGCAGACGCTGAATCAGATAGGAAGGCTTCTTCGATACGTTGATGAACTCGCTTAACGTCATTCGCTAACCTATCAGCCCACCCAGCAAATATTGACTTCTCAAAACTAATGCGAGAAACCCACGTTTTAGGAGGCTCAACCCAGTGCATTTGCGCCAGATGATTTTGGTTATTCCGGTCCATACAAGGTGAGACATACCAATACTGAACGTCTTTACTTTGTTGATTTTTCGATACTTGTTTATCAATCCATTGGTTCAAACGTTTGGAGATGATTCGGCTACCAAATTGGATAATAAGTTCACAAGATTCAAGCTCGTTTGCGAACTCGGGAAGTTGAAGCCATACATCGTAATACGCCCAATTCGAACTGAGACCACTTTGCGGGTCTGCAAGTACTGGCCATCCCATCTTTTGTGCAAATGCCTGCGCCGACTTCGCTTGTTCAAGCGGTAAGCTGCCAATCACAACCAAGCCTTTTTTGTCTGAAAAAGGCGGGATGTTCGCCTGTGACAAATGGCTAAAACGCTGAGTATAAGTGCCGCTTCCTTTTCGCCATCCGGCGACCGAATCTAAGTAGGTTTGATAATCCGCTT
This sequence comes from Vibrio sp. 2033, assembly GCF_033339735.1. NCBI lineage: Bacteria > Pseudomonadati > Pseudomonadota > Gammaproteobacteria > Vibrionales > Vibrionaceae > Vibrio > Vibrio sp. 2033. The sequence goes on along the minus strand of NZ_JAWOVC010000013.1, from coordinate 139,287 downwards.
TTGCGCCGTTGGAATACAAAGGCTCTGGAAATGCACAATTAATATGAACAGCACTACCCTGCAATTGCTGAGTAAACATCACTTCGTCAACAGAGGTCAGCAACCAGTTAAGCGACGTTGCTAAATTTGGGCTTGGTAAATTCAAACTGGCCGAAACATGATGTGAAAAAATACCCAATTGATTTATCGCTTGGTTTGCACCACAGCCGACAAGTTCTACTGGACGATCTGCTGTCAGCAGCACCAGTTTTTCACCAGTAAGTTTGGCTTCGGCAACCGACGGTAATAGGTTCGCCACTGCCGTACCAGAGGTAACGATAATTGCCACTGGCTCCTGAGTAGCTTTCGCTAAACCAAGAGCCATAAAGCCCAGTCCACGCTCATCAAAATGAGTATGAATGGAAAAGTCGGACTGTTCTGCCGCTTCTAAAGTTAAAGGAGTAGAACGAGATCCGGGAGCGATACAAACATGCTTAACGCCAAATCGCTGAAGCTCAATCAATATGGTTTCTGACCAAACTCGATTGAGCACCGCTTGGTCATGACTCATGATGCGACTCCCAATGGCGGATGATCAGAAATCAGCGTAAGTAACGTCGACATTTTCTTATCAAGTTCTGCCCACTCATGTTCTGCCACAGAACCAGGCACAATCCCTGCGCCCGCAAACAGTTGTACTTGATCACCGAGCACAAGCGCGCTTCTGATTGCGACACAAAACTCTGCTCGTTCATGGCTAATGTAACCCATAGAGCCTGCATACCAGCCGCGTGCAAAGGGCTCATTATCAAGAATAAACTGCATGGACTCTTGTCGGGGTAAGCCAGCAACCGCCGCTGTTGGCTGAAGCGCCGATAACAACTGAACACCATTTATCCCCGCTCTTAGACTAGCGTGAATATTTCGCTTAAGGTGCTGCACTTTTCGTAGTCTGACCAAACTCGGTTCAGCTTCCACTTCAACCATTTCAGAATGCGGTAATAGACGATCAATGATGTCGTCCACCACATACTGGTTTTCGTTGAGGTTCTTTTGGTCTTGGGATAACCAATTCGCCAACTCCATATCTTGAGTGGCATTGTCTCCCCGACCAATCGTACCTGCTAACGCTTCGGTATGTAGCTCATGCCCTACGCGAGAATACAAACGTTCTGGCGTAGACCCCATAAAACTGTGCTTACTGTCTAAGCTCAGCATGAAATGGAAGCTATGATGGTTATTTAAGTAACTTGCTTTAAGTAGCTGTGCAGCACTTAATGTGTTATCAAGCTGCACGGTAGAGCGACGCGCTAAAACCACTTTCTTAAAATCATCATTCTCTATACCAGTCAGAACCTTATGAACTAACTCATTCCATTGAGGCTGACTTGGCGTATGAACAATAGAGCGGATGTGAGACGAAATTGGAGCTAAGGTCGCGACCTCACAAACCAGTTTATTCAACCCAGCTAGAGTTCGCGCTTTGTCTTCTGAAATATTAACTGCGAGAGACCACTGTTGGTCAAAACGAATTAACTCAATTTGAGGCAAAAAGAAAAAAGAAGGCATACAGCGACGATTCTTCTCATGCTGTCCATCAAAAGAGCGCCCGCCCCAGACTCTTTGCCCTTCACCTAGAATGGTATAAGCAGGACCTGGCTCAACAAAAGCGTGCAATTGCCCTAGTGCAACGACCTCTTCACGTGTATCGCGGGACTGCCAATAAAACTTAGGGAAAAGTGGTTGTGCATCAAGCCAATCAATAAATGAGAAATTAGGTTTCTCGCTAAGGGGCTCGACCAGACGTGTTTGATTGCCTTCCGATTGCTGAACTCGCTCGATAATTCTCTTTACGGCTTGATGGAACTGTGACAAATCAACCTCGTTGTATGTGAGGATAAATGGTAACTGACGGCTACTCTAAGTTTAGACCCAAAGCAAATCAAGGTCGTATGCGATCTTTTGCAAAATCCTGTGATAGCAAGCGAGCAAAACTTAACCAGCAGACAGATTATTTACAGATATATATTCTAATAAAAAACAAATTATTGTATTTTAATAAAGAAATTAACGAATTTTTAGGAATTAAACAATGCAAAATATCGGGATGTCGTCAAAACTCGACAATGTCTGCTACGACATTAGGGGTCCTGTACTCAAACATGCTAAGCGCATGGAGGAAGAAGGGCATAAAATCCTAAAGCTAAACATTGGTAACCCTGCCCCATTTGGTTTTGACGCCCCTGATGAGATTTTAGTCGACGTGATTCGTAATCTGCCGACTTCTCAAGGCTATTGTGATTCCAAAGGTATTTACTCTGCTCGTAAAGCTGTGGTCCAACACTATCAGCGTAAAGGTATACGCTCGCTAGATGTCGAAGATGTGTATGTAGGTAACGGCGTGTCTGAGTTGATCGTAATGGCCATGCAAGCGCTATTAAACAATGGCGACGAAATGCTGATCCCAGCACCAGACTATCCGTTATGGACAGCTTCAGTTGCACTATCTGGTGGTAAGCCGGTTCATTATCTATGTGATGAAGAGGCTGACTGGTACCCAGACCTTGAAGACATCAAAAAGAAAATCACACCAAAGACACGTGGCATTGTTCTGATCAACCCGAACAACCCGACAGGTGCGGTATACAGCCGTGACTTCCTACTTGAAGTGATTGAGATAGCACGCCAGCACAAACTGATCATTTTCGCAGATGAGATCTACGACAAAGTGTTGTACGACGGTGCAACACATACCTCAGTCGCCACACTCACTGAAGACGTGCTAGTCATGACATTCAATGGCCTTTCAAAAGCCTACCGTGTTTGTGGTTTCCGTGGTGGCTGGATGTTCTTAACGGGGCCTAAACATCTGGCTCAAGGGTACGTGAATGGCTTGGAGCTGCTTTCATCGATGCGTTTATGCGCAAACGTACCAATGCAGCATGCGATTCAAACCGCGTTAGGTGGATACCAGAGTATTAATGAACTGATTTTACCTGGCGGACGCTTATTAGAGCAGCGCAACCGAGCGTATGAACTGATCAATCAGATTCCTGGTGTTTCTTGTGTCAAACCTAAGGGTGCGATGTACCTCTTCCCGAAAATCGACACTAAAATGTACAACATCAAGAACGATCAGCAGATGGTTTTAGATTTCTTAAAACAAGAGAAGGTCTTACTGGTGCAAGGTTCTGGTTTTAACTGGCCAAAACCAGACCACTTCCGCATCGTGACACTACCGCACGTTGAAGATCTAGAAATCGCCATTGGACGTTTTGAAAGATTCCTATCAACCTACAGCCAGTAATGAATCACTGGTAGTAATTAGTGCTGATCTCTCATATGCTTAGAGGAACTCCTAGTGAGTTCCTTTTTTACACCAGAAACGGAGAAAGCCATGAAAGAAAGCCATTTTTTCGCCCACCTGGCTCGAATGAAGCTGATCCAACGCTGGCCTTTAATGCGGTCCGTCTCACCAGAAAACGTTTCAGAGCATAGCTTACAAGTTGCTTTTGTCGCTCATGCCCTTGCCCTAATTAAAAACAAAAAGTTCGGCGGCAACCTTAATCCAGAGCGCATAGCGATTCTTGCCATGTACCATGATTCCAGTGAAGTATTAACGGGTGATCTTCCAACTCCAGTGAAGTATTACAACCCTGAAATTGCCAAAGAATATAAGAAGATAGAATCGGCAGCGGAACAAAAATTACTCTCAATGTTACCGGAAGAGTTCCAAGATGATTTTTCCCCCTATCTTCTTTCCCACTCTGCACATGAAGAGGACGCAAAAATCGTTAAGCAAGCCGATTCCATCTGTGCCTATTTAAAATGTCTCGAAGAACTAAGCGCCGGCAACCATGAGTTCGCTCTGGCAAAAAAACGCTTAGACGTCACTTTGCAAGAACGCAGAACACCTGAAATGGATTACTTTCTCAATACCTTTGCCCCAAGTTTCGAATTATCGTTAGATGAAATCAGTTAGCTTACGGAGATAATCGTGTCGTTTGAATTACACCCGCAATGGCAAGAGCGCCATGATGATGAGCATAAAATCCGTCGAGACGACCATCGGAGCCCGTACCAACGAGACCGAGCGCGCATTCTTCACTCGGCTGCATTTCGACGCCTACAAGCAAAAACCCAAGTACACGGCAATAGCTTGGAAGACTTTCACCGCAGTCGGTTAACACACTCCTTAGAAGCGTCGCAACTCGGGACCGGTATCGTCGCCCAGTTAAAGAAAAAACAACCAGAGTTCCGTGAACTATTACCATCAGACAGCTTAATTGATTCATTATGTTTGGCTCACGACATCGGGCATCCTCCATACGGTCATGGGGGAGAAGTCGCTCTAAACTACGTAATGCGCGAACATGGCGGCTTCGAGGGGAACGCCCAAACCTTTCGTATCGTCACTAAGTTAGAGCCTTATACCGAGCATTTCGGAATGAATTTATCACGCCGCACGCTGTTTGGTTTGATTAAGTACCCTGCCCTCATTAGTCAAACACGCTCCGTCAAGTTGCCTCAACCAGCCGAGCATCAACGTAAACTAAAAGCAAAAGATTGGAGCCCAGCTAAAGGCATTTATGATTGTGATAAAGACTTATTTGATTGGGTAATTGCACCGCTTTCTGACAACGACAAGGCATTGCTTAGTCTGATGCGTTCAACGCCAGAATCGGAGTTTGAGCACAGTAAAACGCGTTTTAAATCAATCGACTGCTCAATCATGGAGCTAGCAGATGATATCGCCTACGGTGTTCATGATTTAGAAGATGCAATCGTACTTGGTATGGTGACACGTCAGCAATGGCAAGAAGGCGCAGCAAGTCAATTAGCGGACTGTGGCGACCCGTGGTTTGAAGCTCATATCGATTCCATCGGACAGATGCTATTTAGCGGTAAGCACCATGAGCGGAAAGATGCCATCGGTGGTATGGTTAACGCGCTACTGACCAGCATTTCAATCAAAATGGTGGATGAGCCGTTTAATAACCCGTTACTGTCTTGGAATGCGTGTTTAGAACCACAGATGGCACGTGCACTTGACATACTCAAGCACTTTGTCAGCACCTTCGTTATCCAAGTCCCGCAGGTCCAGATCGTTGAGTATAAGGGTCAGCAAATTATTATGGATATTTTTGAAGCGTTAACAGCAGACCCAGAGCGATTACTACCCGTTCATACAAAAGATCTGTGGTGTCAGGCGAAGAGCGAGAGCAATAAAATGAGGGTCATCGCCGATTATATTTCTGCAATGACCGATGGTCACGCGCAAAAGCTACACCGCCAACTTTTCTCTTCCATCGTTCTTTAGTAACACTCAACCTTTCAAGTAATTCTTTTCAAAAACGCCCGGAGGCATCTGGGCGATTTGGAATTCGATCATCTTTTCAAAGGCACGCATCAGCGGTGTAAAGTCTCGCTCGGGTTCAAGCAAGCGAAGCGAATGATAACCAGCCTCGACTGTCGATAAGCTATTCTCAGAGGGCGCCTTACGAATGGTGTAGTGCCCTTGTAGTTGCTTAGGCAACTGCACGGTTGGGAATGAATGTAAGTTGCTTGAGAGTTGCCACATTTTGTACGCTTTTTTCCACGTACCATCGAGCAAAATCAAACGTATTTTCTTAGATACACTATGACTCGCTTGAGTGATTTCAGAAATGCATCGTGACTCTTCTGATGGGTAAAGAACAAAATGTTGATATGACTCATCCGCTAATAAGTGATTTAAGACATCATCACAAGAAAAGTCCTCTCCTATCAAACAAATACAGTTATCTAAACTCAAATTGAGAATCCGTGCCGTACCAAGCGGACGATGTTCTTCACTCGTGTGCTGAAGAATGATAAGTTCTACCTCGCTTGCCAGCGGTACAATCCATTGGCAAATACACGCTTTTTGCGATTTTCCACAACGAGAACAATAACGAGACATAGAGTGAACCTTTATACCTTGCTGAGTATTATCAGCGTGATCTGTTTGATACTTCAATTTGAACCAATGGCAAGCCTAACCGAGTGGCACAGCTACAATATACGCCATGGTGAATGGTGGCGAATCGTAACAGGAAATCTCACACATACCAACTTTGCGCACTTAGGAATGAACCTCGCAGGATTGTGGATCATTACTTTTATTTTTCGCCCAAGCACTCGTAACTTCCTTATCGTTTTTTCAATCTTATGTGCATGTGTTGGTGCGCTGAATTTGTTTACCAACATGTCGGTGTACGTGGGTTTATCCGGCGTATTACACGGATTGTTTGGATTTTGGGCGCTCAGAGAAGTCTTTGAAAGCAGAAGAAGCAGTGTGTTGTTAGTCGGAGGGCTAATCGCCAAAGTAGCATGGGAGCAGGTCTATGGCCCATCCAGCAGTACTGCTGAGCTTATCGGTGCAAACGTTGCTATTGATGCTCATATGTTTGGCGCACTCGGTGGGTTAGTAATGGCTTTAATGGAAAAAGGCCTTCGCCGTCGTTTATTCGGATAAAAAATCCCGAACCACGAAAGAGGGGCTGGTTCGGGAAAGCAGTAATAGGGAAACAGATATTGTTCTGAATTCAGACTCAATATCTACGATACATCAAGCTACAGTAAAATGCGGTCTTCGTTTTTCTTAACTGTCGCTTCACCTATGCCTTTTACGCTCTTCAAATCTGCTGCCGTTTTAAAAGGGCCATGTTCCTCGCGGTAGTCCACTATACTCTGCGCTTTCTTCTCACCTATACCTTTCAACATGGTCGCAATTTCTTCAGCAGTGGCCGTGTTGATATTTACAGTAATTTCAATTCCTTCATATTTGTCAGTGGCTGAATCCGCAGCCATGCTAAAAGGTGCAAAAACAAATAAGCACAATGTCAAAATCCATTTCATATTGAACATACAATCTCCAAAATAGTAGGCTAAAAACAGTCGTCGAGAGCGAGTCACTATCAAGTTTGCAATGGAAAGCAATATGGTTATGCATTTAACAAACTGAGATGACCCGGAATTCACAACGGCCGCTATCACTTAAACGCGCACTAATTTAAGTAATGCCTATTGATGATTGAAGTTCATAAAGACAAAAATAAAACGGACCGCTTATGCGGTCCGTTTTATTCAACATACAAATTACACTAATTGTGCTTAGTTGCTCACAACAAAGTACTCAATGTCAGTATTTGCACGCAGTACGGCTAGTACAGATGATAAATCTTGCTGAGAAGATGCACGCTGCATTTGCATCGCAACTTGATCTTCTAACTCACTATCTAGCTCTGCGTTTACAGCATCAAGCTCGATGATAATGATGTTACCTTCAAGATCTTTAGACTGACCGTATACTGGTTTACCATCGACTGGTTTTGCCATCGCGAATACCGTTGTTGCCAACGGAGAACGACGATCTACTGTCTCTTGTTCACCAAAGGCAAGATTGTTTTCAGCAAGCACGTTCGTCTTACCTTCTTTCAATGCCGCAACGACTTGTGTTCCAAGTTCCATCGCTTCTTGCTCACCTTTAACACGAGATAGCTCTGCAACAACCTGATCTTTCACTTCTTCTAGTGGAAGAACTGTCTCGTCACGCGCATCTTCAACACGAACAACGATAATATGCTCAGGCGCAACTTCGATAGCTTCAGAGTTTAGGCCATCTTCTTTAACTTCAGGGCTTAGGATAGCTTGCATTACCGCAGGGCTACGAAGCACTTCAGGTGCATCAACCTGAGAAATAAAGTCCGTTGTTTTCACTTCTTGGTTAACCGCTTGAGAAGCATCATACAATGAGTCTGGGTATTCAAACGCTACGCGCTCAAGCTCATTTTGCAACTCGTAGAATTGATCGATCGCTTGTTGGTCGACCATCTCTTGTTTGATTTCAGCAGCGACTTCTTCAAATGGCTTCGCCACAGAATCTTTTAGCTCTTCAAGCTTGATAATGTGATAGCCAAAGTCCGACTTTACTAGACCCGACGTATCGCCAGGATTCTTCAGTGCGAATGCCGCTTCTTCAAAAGCAGGGTCCATCACATCACGCTCAATCCAACCTAGGTCACCACCGTTTTCAGCGCTGCCAAAATCGTCAGATTTCTCTTGAGCAAGCGTCGCAAAATCTGCACCCGCGTTTAGCTCATCTAGGATAGCTTGCGCTTTTGCTTCATCGTCCCCTTCTACAAGAATGTGAGCGACACGTCGTTGCTCTTCTGAAGAGTATTTGTTTAAGTGCTCGTCGTAGTACTTTTTCACCTCAGCATCAGAAACATTAACTTGTTCCTTTAGCGCTTCAGCTGACAGTTCGATGTAAGAGACTTTAACCTGCTCTGGGCGTGTAAAGTTGTCTGGGTTTGCTTTGTAGTACTCTTGAATTTCTTCGTCGGTCAATTCAATATTTTTCGCAAACTCCGCTAAGTCGATCTGAATCGTGCGAATATCACGAGTTTGAGTGAACAGCTTGCCTTCTGCTTGTACTTCACCCGGCAGAATAAATTCACTGTTTTGTAGCGCATTCAGCAGTTGCTCACGAACCAATTCACGACGCATGTACTCAGCAAAAGAGTCTGGCGAAAAGCCTGCACGACGCAAAGAAGCTTGATAGATCTCTTGATCAAACTGACCATTAGATTGGAACTGAGGCATGTCTAGAATCATGCTACGCACTTGAGTGTCGCTGATTCGCAGACCCAAAGCTTCAGCTTGTTGGTCAAGCAACACGTCATTGATCATTCGATCTAAAACGGATTTGCGGAAAGATTCAACATATGCAGGGTCAGCCAGCATTTGAGAGAAGTAGTCACCCAACTGAGCTTGCATACGGTTACGCTCATTTTGGTATGCCATCTCGAACTCACCACGAGGAATCTCAGTGTTACCGACTTTCGCTGCAGAGTTGTTGCTACCACCAACGATGTAGCTACCTACACCTGCAAATACGAAAGACAGGATGATAAGTCCAAGGATAATTTTGACCGCGATGCTATTCACGCCTTCGCGTAGTCGATCCATCATAATTTAACTGCTCTCCACAATTGAAGCCTACTGCTTCTATCTAATAGAAATAATGGCGCAATAATATCAGAAAAAGAAATGCGCATCAGTATGATGCGCATAATTTAAGAAAGTTCGGCTCGAAGTTTGTAAATTTTTGTTCGAAACTTATTGTTTGAGCAAAAGTTAAGCAAATGGCCGGTTACAGAAATAACGCCGTGATTAGTTACAAGCGTCTTTCAGTGCTTTACCAGCTTTGAAAGCTGGTACTTTTGCTTCTGCGATTTGGATTTCTTCACCAGTTTTTGGGTTACGACCAGTACGTGCAGCACGAGTACGAACGCTGAATGTACCAAAGCCAACTAGAGCGACTTGATCACCAGATTGAAGAGTTCCGCTTACTGCTTCGATGAATGCATCTAGAGCACGACCCGCTGACGCTTTAGAAATATCTGCATTTTCTGCGATTTGTTCTACTAACTGAGTTTTATTCACTGTAATTTCCCCTTTGTGTCATCTGTGATTATTTTTGTGATGACTTTCGTTCCATTGTTAAGAAAATATGCTCCACCCCTTATTCATCAAGGGCTGGCAGCTATCGAAACTAACTTAGCGCCCAAAAAAAACGCTGACAAGCCTTTTTGGGCTTATCAGCGTAAACTTTTACTTATTTTTGCTACACATCACTATTTTTGAGACTCAAACTCAACGCCCGTCGGGTCTCGCTCTAGTGCGACTTTCAGTACTTCATCAATCCACTGTACAGGGATAACTTTCAGATCAGCGATAACATTATCAGGAATCTCTTCCAGATCACGCTCGTTATCTTTTGGAATTAGCACTGTCTTAATGCCACCACGGTGTGCCGCAAGTAACTTCTCTTTTAGGCCGCCGATAGGTAGAACCTCACCACGCAGTGTGATTTCACCCGTCATCGCTACTTCTGCTTTCACAGGGTTGCCTGTCAGAGAAGAAACCAATGCCGTACACATTGCTGTACCCGCACTTGGGCCATCTTTTGGTGTCGCGCCTTCCGGTACGTGTACGTGAATATCTTTCTTCTCGTAGAAGTCAGTATTGATACCTAGCTTTTCTGCACGAGAGCGAACCACTGTCATTGCTGCTTGGATAGACTCTTGCATCACATCACCAAGAGAACCCGTTTGTGTCAGCTTACCTTTACCTGGCATTGATTGAGTTTCAATCGTTAATAGATCGCCACCCACTTCTGTCCAAGCTAGGCCAGTTACTTGACCAATTCGGTTACTTTCATCCGCTTTACCGTAATCGAAACGTTGAACACCTAAGTACTCTTTTAGGTTGTCCATCGTTACCGTTACTGACTTGATGTCCTTATCCAGCAAGATGTTCTTCACCGCTTTACGGCAGATCTTAGAAATCTCACGCTCTAAGTTACGGACACCCGCTTCACGCGTGTAGTAACGAATGATGCCAATAATCGCAGAATCTTCAATGACGATTTCATCCGCTTTCAAGCCATTACGCTTCACTTGTTTATCAACAAGGTGACGTTTTGCAATGTTCAGCTTCTCGTCTTCGGTGTAACCAGATAAACGAATAACTTCCATACGGTCTAACAATGGACCCGGGATGTTCATCGAGTTCGATGTCGCAACAAACATAACGTCAGAGAGATCGTAATCCACTTCTAGGTAGTGATCGTTGAACGAGTTATTCTGTTCAGGATCAAGTACTTCTAGCAGAGCCGATGCTGGATCACCACGCATATCGGAAGACATTTTGTCGATTTCGTCCAATAAGAACAGCGGGTTCTTCACACCAACCTTCGACATCTTCTGGATCAATTTGCCTGGTAATGAGCCGATATAAGTACGACGGTGACCACGAATTTCAGCTTCATCACGCACACCACCCAACGCCATACGAACATACTTACGGCCTGTAGCTGAAGCAATTGAACGACCAAGAGATGTTTTACCGACACCAGGAGGACCAACAAGACAAAGGATAGGACCTTTTAGCTTGTTGATACGGTTTTGAACCGCCAAGTATTCAAGGATACGTTCTTTGACGCGTTCTAGACCGTAGTGATCTTCATTAAGAACCTCTTCTGCTTTCGCTAAGTTTTTCTTAACTTTTGAGCGCTTAGCCCAAGGAACGCTGACCATCCAATCGATGTAGCTACGAACCACTGTTGCTTCAGCAGACATTGGAGACATCATCTTGAGCTTTTGCAGCTCTTGCTCTGTCTTTTCACGTGCCTCTTGAGGCATTTTTGATTCGTCAATCTTCTTCTGTAGCGTTTCGAACTCGTCTGGTGCGTCTTCCATCTCACCAAGTTCTTTCTGAATCGCTTTCATTTGCTCATTCAGATAATACTCACGCTGAGATTTTTCCATTTGCTTTTTAACGCGACCACGAATTCGTTTTTCAACTTGCAGCAAGTCGATCTCTGATTCCATCTGGCCCATCAGGAATTCCAGACGCTCAGTGACGTCAACAATTTCAAGCACTTGCTGCTTATCCACCAACTTTAACGGCATATGAGCCGCAATGGTATCCGCTAAGCGTGCGGCTTCGTCGATACCATTAAGTGACGTTAGCACTTCTGGTGGAATCTTCTTGTTTAGCTTAATGAACCCTTCAAACTGATTAATCGCGCTGCGAACAATCACTTCTTGCTCACGCTCATCCAATTCTGGCGTAACAACAAATTCAGCTTCCGCTAGGAAGAAGTCACTCTCTTTAAAGTGATTGATTTTTGCTCGCTGCTGGCCTTCGACCAATACTTTTACTGTGCCATCCGGAAGCTTCAAGAGCTGGAGAATGGTGGCTACCGTACCTACGTCAAATAGGTCGTCAACCGTAGGCTCGTCAGTGTCCGCTTGCTTTTGTGCCACAAGAAGAACTTGTTTGTTGGTTTCCATCGCCGTTTCTAGACAGCTAATCGATTTCTCACGACCAACAAACAATGGAATAACCATGTGTGGGTAGACCACTACGTCACGTAGAGGTAGTACCGGGATCTCGATACGCTCGGAACGTTCCAAGTTCATATAATTCTCTCTTCCGCTTTCACGTTTAACGTATTACTTAAGGCAGTATATGGGGGCTAATTGTTTGGATTCAATAAGAGAAATAAAAAAAGGAGGTAATTACTTACCTCCTTTTTCATTATGGCTGAATTTACTCTGCTCCAGCTGCCTGATTGTCTGCGTTACTGTAAATAAGCAGTGGCTCTGACTCGCCATTAATGACGGACTCATCAATCACGACTTTACTAACGTCTGTTGCAGATGGTAATTCGTACATGGTTTCAAGTAGCACGCCTTCAAGAATCGAGCGTAAGCCACGAGCACCTGTTTTACGCTCCATTGCTTTTTTCGCGATAGCGCGCAGCGCATCTTCACGGAATTCAAGTTCGGCGTTTTCTAGCTCAAACAATGCTGCATATTGCTTGGTCAGTGCGTTCTTCGGTTCACATAGGATCTGAATCAACGCTTCTTCATCAAGCTCAGTCAGTGTTGTTGTTACAGGTAGACGACCAATGAATTCTGGAATGAGGCCGTACTTCACTAAGTCTTCAGGTTCAACTTGAGTAAATAGCTCACCTACTGTCTTCGATTCATTCTTCGAACGAACTTCAGCACCAAAGCCAATACCTGTACCTGTTGCAACACGCTGCTCAATCACTTTGTCTAAGCCAGCAAAAGCACCACCACAGATGAACAGGATCTTAGATGTGTCCACTTGTAGGAATTCTTGCTGAGGATGCTTACGACCACCTTGAGGTGGAACCGATGCAACCGTACCTTCGATAAGTTTTAGTAGCGCCTGCTGAACACCTTCACCAGATACGTCACGCGTAATAGATGGGTTTTCAGCTTTGCGTGAAATCTTATCAATTTCATCAATGTAAACGATGCCGCGTTCCGCTTTAGCTACATCGTAATCACATTTTTGCAGAAGCTTTTGGATGATGTTTTCAACGTCTTCACCTACGTAACCGGCTTCGGTTAGTGTCGTCGCGTCTGCCATTGTAAATGGCACATCCAAGAATCGAGCTAATGTCTCCGCAAGTAGTGTTTTACCGCTACCTGTAGGACCAATTAGAAGGATGTTACTCTTACCAAGCTCCACACCTTCGCTCGTTGTATCACCATTGCGTAAACGCTTGTAGTGGTTATATACCGCAACTGCGAGCACTTTTTTCGCGTAATCTTGCCCGATCACATAGTCATCAAGGTGTTCACGGATCTGTTTTGGCGTTGGTAACGCTTCAGATTCTTTCTTAGGGAGAACATCCTTGATTTCTTCGCGAATAATATCGTTACATAAGTCGACACACTCGTCGCAAATGTACACTGACGGACCTGCGATTAGCTTGCGAACTTCGTGCTGACTTTTGCCGCAGAAAGAACAGTACAGCAATTTACCGCTGCCACTTTCTTTGCTTTTATCTGTCATTCGCTAACCTCTTAGCCTTTACTCTTCATGAATGAGTGTATATCAATTTTTGCCAAAATGCGCTGGCTAATTACTCGCCACGGTGGCTTAACACTGCATCCACGATACCGTATTCCACAGCCTGCTCTGATGACATGAAGTTATCACGATCAGTATCGCGCTCAATGACTTCAAGAGGTTGGCCTGTATGTTCTGCTAACAACTTGTTTAGCTTCTGTTTAATCGTCAGGATTTCCTGAGCATGGATTTGGATATCAGAAGCTTGACCCTGGAAACCACCCAATGGTTGGTGGATCATTACACGAGAGTTAGGCAGTACGTAACGCTTACCTGGCGCACCACCTGCAAGCAGGAAGGCACCCATTGAACATGCTTGACCCATACACACAGTGCTGACATTTGGCTTAATGAACTGCATGGTATCGTAAATAGACATACCAGCTGTTACGCTGCCGCCTGGCGAGTTGATGTATAGGAAAATATCTTTATCTGGATTTTCAGATTCTAGGAAAAGTAGCTGAGCCACGACAAGGTTTGCCATGTGGTCTTCCACTTGACCCGTTAAAAAAATCACGCGCTCTTTCAGCAGACGTGAGTAGATGTCGTAAGAGCGTTCGCCTCGGGAAGTTTGTTCAACCACCATTGGTACTAGCGCGTCCATAATTGGCGACATTGCATTTTTTTCTTGGTAGCTCATATTCTTATGTCCCTAAAATAAATGGCCCGGATGATGACTATCATACGGACCATTGTTAGCAGAATAGTTAACGTTAAGTCAACCTTCTACGCAAGATATTGCTTATTAAGCAGCAGGTTGTTGTTGGTTAAGTAGCTCGTTGAAGCCTACTTCTTTCTCAGAAACCTGTGCTTTAGCGATGATCGCGTCGATTGCTTGCTCTTCTAGAGCTACGTTGCGCATGTTGTTCATCATTTCTTCGTTTTGCTCGTAGTAAGCAATAACTTCTGATGGATCTTCGTATGCAGTAGCCATTTCTTCGATTAGAGCTTTAACTTTCTCGTCGTCCGCTTTTAGCTCTTCAGATTTGATTACCTCACCTAGTAGAAGACCAACAACTACGCGACGTTTAGCTTGTTCTTCGAACAGTTCACGTGGAAGCTGAGCAGCAGCTTCTGGGTTACCACCGAAGCGTTGTGCAGCTTGTTGACGTAGAACTTGGATTTCTTGCTCGATAAGCGCTGATGGTACGTTGATGTCGTTTTGCTCAACTAGACCGTCAATCGCTTGCTCTTTGATGCGGTTCTTAACAGCTTGCTTAAGTTCGCGTTCCATGTTCTTACGAACTTCAGCTTTAAGTGCTTCAACACCACCTTCAACAACACCGAACTTAGCAACGAACTCGTCGTTTAGTTCTGGAAGTTCACGAGCTTCAACTTTGTTCACTTTGATTGCGAACTTAGCTGCTTTACCTTTTAGGTTTTCAGCGTGGTAATCTTCTGGGAAAGTCACGTCGATGTCGAATTCCATACCAGCAGTTTTACCTGCGATACCGTCTTCGAAACCAGGGATCATGCGACCAGCACCCATTTCTAGAGGGAAGTTCTCAGCTTTACCGCCTTCGAACTCTTCACCGTCGATAGAACCAACGAAGTCGATGCTTACGCGTTTGCCATCTTCTGCTGCTTCTTCAACTTCAACCCAAGTTGCTTGTTGCTTACGTAGAGTATCGATCATCTCTTCTACGTCTGCATCTTTAACTTCTGTTAATGGTTTTTCAACAGTGATGCTCTCTAGGCCTTTAAGCTCAACTTCTGGGTAAACTTCAAAAGTTGCAGTGAAAACTAGGTCTGAACCTTCTTTGTTCTCTACAGGAGCGAAAGTTGGAGCGCCAGCTGGGTTGATTTTCTCTTTAACGATAGCTTCGATGAAGTGGCGTTGCATTACTTCACCAAGAACGTCTTGACGTACTGCTTTGCCGTACATCTTAGC
The DNA here is from genome assembly GCF_033339735.1 of Vibrio sp. 2033. Lineage (NCBI taxonomy): Bacteria > Pseudomonadati > Pseudomonadota > Gammaproteobacteria > Vibrionales > Vibrionaceae > Vibrio > Vibrio sp. 2033. Next base: position 123,938 of record NZ_JAWOVC010000013.1, on the reverse strand, counting down.
AACCATTTTTAGAGGCACTTTACCCTTACGGAAACCATCGAAACGACGGTTTTTAGCGATGTTGCGTAGTTCAGCTGTTACAGCGTCTTCGATGTTTGCAGCTGGAACAGTAATGTTTAGACGGCGCTCTAGGCCCTCTAGCGTTTCAACAGTAACTTGCATTATATATAAACCTCTAAAGTGGCTCGGTTTTCCGAGCGTATGAGCGAAACTCAGAGGAGCTTACGCTTCATCCTTGTGTAGTGTTCTGTCCGAACACCTAATTTAAAATCGAGTATCGATACTGGTTGTCAGTACCGGACTAATCAGTGATATCTTCGATAAAATAACCAAAGGTATCTCCTATTAGCCTCAGGACAGAATTTTTAGACGCGACATTCTAGCGATCTGTCGCAACCCTGTCGAGCCAATAGCCACTATGTGGACATTGTCTGCGCTAAATTCTCGAATGCTGACCCATTTTTTCTTCAAAAATGCGATTCAGACACCGTCTAAGCATTGCCAGCATATCTAGAATGGGGACAATAGCGACTTTTTCAAGAGAATCGACCGGTTTTTTTATCGAAAAGCCTAAAAAGAGATCTTGCTCTTGTTTTACTCCACAGAGTTGAAAACTAAATCCCTAATCCTTCCTACAAACTATTAACATTTTCTTACGTGACCAAAGGAAGTTGTAAGGAGTGTAAGGATGTCGCAAAAAAAACGGATTCTGCTGACATTTTTTGCTTTCTATTTCCTGTCCGCAATTATCGGTGGCCATTGGGTTTGGCAGACCAGTTATCAATCTCTACTTGATAAACACCAATCACAGTTGGAGCAGTTTTCTGGCCATATAAAAAATAAACTCGATAAGTACGCCCATATTCCAAATCTTCTCGCTAAAGATGATCCTCTTTATCAAGCGCTTCTGCACCCCAACAACAGTGCGCAACTGGAAATCACTAATCGGTATTTAGAATCCGTTAATGGCGTGATTGAAGCAGCGGATACGTACTTAATCGATCAATGGGGTACAACGATCGCGGCCAGCAACTGGCGTAAAGAGCGCTCCTTTATCGGGCGAAATTTTGCATTTCGCCCTTATTTCAAACAAGCCATTGTAGGCAAAAGAAGCCAATACTACGCACTGGGCTCAACATCTGGTAAACGTGGCTACTACTATTCTTATCCCATCGTATACGCTGGCGGTGTACTTGGTGTCGTCGTGGTGAAGATGGACCTAAGTAAGATAGAGGACAACTGGCAGCAACCAAACAGTGTTTTTGTCGCCAGCGACCCATACGAAATTGTTTTCATGAGTAGCCGAAGTGAATGGCTGCTCAAAAGCTTACAACCACTGACAAAAAAAGAGAAAAAGCAAGTTTGGGCAAGCCAACAATATCTTGATGCGCCAATTGAAACGCTTGGATTAGTGGGTAGTTTGGACGAGGTGCATTCTGAGCTTAAACAGGGTTACCCATACAATAAAGGAACCTTGGTAGTCTCTTCGCTGCCCCTACCCGAACTCAAACTGACTATTCGTGTGCTGTCTCCTAAACAGTCGATCGTTTGGTTCACCATGGGTTACATCTTTGTACTCACTCTAGCATTCATGGTTTTGTTTTTAATTGGTCAGCTTATCTATCACCGTCAACAGCGTCACTTGCAACTTGAACGAATTCAACAAGAAGCAAATCAAAAGTTGGAATATCAAGTCATGGCACGGACTGCCGAGTTGCAAGCGGAGATCGCACAGCGTATCGATACCGAACAAACTTTACGCGTTACTCAAGACGAATTGGTGCAAGCAGCGAAACTCGCGGTGTTAGGACAAATGTCGGCCAGTATCAGCCATGAACTGAATAATCCACTTGCGGCAATTCGTAGCTTTGCGGAGAACGGCAAGCTGTTTCTAAAAAAAGAAAAATATGAGCGAGTGGAAGATAATCTCACTCGCATTTCTGCTCTCACTGACCGTATGGCAAATATCAGTCAGCAACTTCGCTCTTTCGCCAAAAAAACCAGTGGTGACGAGTTGGCTCAATCTCGACTGTTCCCTGTTATTGCCTCTGTAAAAGAACTGATGAAGCCCGCATTTAAATCAGGGCGCGTCACGTTAGAAACAAATTTGCCAGAGCATGATGTTGAAGTGCAGATCAATATTATTCAACTGGAGCAAGTGTTGGTCAATTTACTGACTAATGCGATAGAAGCACTCAAAGAGCAACAAGACAAACAGGTAGAATTATCTGTAGAACACGATGAGCACACTGATTTGGTTTGGATTCATGTTGATGATAATGGCCCAGGGCTTGGCTCTTTCTCACTTTCTGATTTATGTGAACCGTTTCTAACCACTAAACTGAACGGTTTAGGTTTGGGTCTCTCTATCTCGCAACAAATCTTAGCCAGTATGAATGGAAAATTATGTGCCCATAATCGAGAACAAGGCGGCGCTCGATTCTCATTGTGTTTACCTATCACTTCTTACAACACTGAACCATCAAAAGGATAAGATCATGTGTCAGGTGTTTTTTATTGATGATGAGGCCGATCTCAGAATCGCTATAGAACAGACCTTTGAACTGGCGGATATCGACGCCAAGTTTTTTGTGGATGCAGAATCGGCTTTAATAGCGATGCAGCAAGGAGAAGAAGCTGGCGTCGTGGTCACTGATATCTGTTTGCCGGGCATTTCTGGTATGGATATGCTGACAACTTTGACTCAACGCGATGCAAACTTACCCGTCATCATGATCACTGGACACGGTGATATTTCCATGGCTGTGCAAGCCCTTCATCAAGGCGCTTACGACTTTATTGAGAAACCTTTTGCGCCAGAACATTTGGTTGAAACGGTTAAGCGGGCGATTGAGAAGCGCAAACTAACCAATGAAAATGAAAAACTGCGCCTGTCACTTAAAGCCAGTAAAACCCTTGGTCCACGAGTTATTGGTGAAACCTCTAGCATCCAAATATTACGAGAGACCATCACCCAAATCGCCGATACCGACGCCGATATTTTATTGTTTGGTGAAACCGGTACAGGGAAAGAGTTAATCGCTCGTTCTTTACATGAGCAAAGCTCTCGCCGGAACCAAAACTTTGTCGCCGTAAATTGTGGAGCGGTTCCAGAGAACTTAATTGAGAGTGAACTCTACGGCCATGAAAAAGGCGCATTCACTGGCGCCGAAAGCCGTCGTATCGGTAAATTTGAGTTTGCACAAGGCGGCACACTTTTCTTGGATGAGATCGAGTCGATGCCTATTCAAGCCCAAATTCGTTTATTGAGGGTATTACAAGAGCGCGTGATTGAGCGTGTCGGTTCAAATGAATTATTGCCTTTAGATATTCGAGTGATTGCCGCAACAAAGGTCGATTTAAAACACGCAGCTGAAGAAGGTACTTTCCGTCAGGACCTCTACTATCGGCTCAATGTCGTGACCCTGGATCTCCCGCCACTACGCGAACGAAAAGAAGACATTCCCGCCCTCTTTCACCACTTTCTGTTGGTAGCAGCTTCACGTTATGGCAAAAGCTCACCTAGCTTGTCACCCCAAGATCTAGCGCAACTGATGAGCCATGACTGGCCTGGCAATGTTCGAGAACTCAGAAATGCTGCAGAGCGTTTTGTGCTATTGGGTAAGTTAATTCAGTTGGGAGAATCGAACCCAGTTACTAAGTCTTTCTCAAGCCTTGCAGAGCAAGTGGCGGAGTTTGAGAGAGCAGCCATTGAAGGCGCTTTATTAGAAAACAACGGTAGTATTAAACAGACAATGTGCCAATTGAATGTGCCAAGAAAAACTCTTTACGACAAGATGCAGCGCTACCAAATAAATAAAGACCTTTACAAATAAAACACGTTCAAATAGCTGGCATTATATTCAACTTGAATCATAATTTTTAACAACGGGTTTATCATGGTTGTTATAGATATGAACGAAAAAGTGAGAATACCGATTGTTACAGATACCGTGCTCGTAGACGGTTGCTATCAAGAAGAGAGAAGATTCGGTGAAGAGCGTCGCAAAAATAAAAAGAGGTGGCGACACTATGAACGTCGAATTAATTCAGACCCGCGCAAAACTTGTTACAAGTCAATAGACGAAGAGGTGTGAATTCTCACACCTCTTTCTACTTTCTGGCTTCCATTACTTGGTAATGATCTCCGGCCCCATCAAGGTAGTAGGCAACCAAGTCGAAACCCATGGTACATATGTGACGATAATTAGGAATAAGAACATCACTCCAACCCAGGGTAATGCTGCCTTCACTACGTTCATCATCGACATTTTGGCAACACCAGCGGTCACAAATAAGTTAAGACCCACGGGCGGCGTTATCATTCCTATCTCCATATTCACCACCATCATTATGCCCAAGTGAATTGGGTCTATGCCTAATGCAATCGCAATTGGGAACACGAGCGGCGCAACAATGATCAACAAGCCTGATGGCTCCATAAACTGACCACCAATCAACAACAAGACGTTCACCACAATCAAGAAAGTGATGGGTCCGAGACCAGCGGAGAGCATCGACTCGGTGATCATTTGCGGGATGCGTTCTTCCGTTAAAACATGCTTCAAAATTAAGGCATTAGCAATGATGAACAGCAGCATGATGGTGAGTTTGCCCGCTTCATACAGGGTGTGTTTGGTGTCTTTATGAACAAAGGTTTGGAAGGTTTTAACGAGCGCAGGTTTAGTGTTTTTCTTGTCTGCAAATGGCCCCATGTCTTTGTATACAAAGTTAGCAATAAAGAATGAGTACACAGCAGCAACCGCAGCGGCTTCTGTCGGCGTAAAGATACCGCCATAGATACCACCAAGAATGATGACGACCAACAACAAGCCCCAGCTTGCATCCTTGGCGGCATCAAAAGTTTCTTTCCAACCGACAAAAGGTTGCTTTGGAAGGTTCTTGATTCTCGCGGCAATGTAAATCGCGATCATCAACATGACACCCGCCAGCAAACCGGGAATCACACCACCAAGGAACATACGTCCAACTGACACATCCGTTGCGGCTGCATACACCACCATCACAATCGAAGGTGGGATCAAAATCCCTAGCGTACCTGCGTTACAAATTACCCCAGAGGCAAACTCTTTTGAGTAACCGTTTTTGATCATACCTGCGATAACAATACTACCTATGGCAACAACCGTTGCAGGTGAGGAACCTGACAACGCGGCAAACATCATACACGCTACAACCGAAGCCATCGCCAAACCACCGCGGAACCAGCCTACAATGGCAATGGCGAAACGAATGATCCGCTTTGCTACGCCACCCGTCGACATAAAGCTTGAAGCCAATATAAAGAATGGAATAGCCAATAGCGTGTAGTGGCCCGCGAATGCATTAAACAGCGTTTGAGCAACTGACGCTAAAGAGGCATCCGAATGCATTAAAAGGAAAAGAACACTGGAAAGGCCCAGCGAAATAGCAATTGGCACGCCAACCAGCATAAAGCCAATTACCATCAAAAATAGAAATAAGATATCCATGGCTTATTGCTCCTTGTTTTTAGCGTCTTGCGAGGCCTTTGGAGCCATTACGTCTTCAGCGTCACTCATCTCAGCTTTAAGAGATTCGAGCTCTTCCTCCGCTTCATGTCCTGCAATCAAGCGATCGAGCTTACCAGTAGCGATTTGCCACGTGACTTGAACAAATCTAAACGTTAGTAGCGCCATTCCAAGTGGCAAAGCGAAGTAAGGAATAAAACGTGGCAGCTTTTCATAACGCTCTCCCTCATTTAACCAGTCGGCCATGAACTGGAGTATTTCAGGCATCGGAATATCGTCCGTTTCATACCACGCTCGGTCGGTAGCGAACGGATACCAGTAGTTCCAAGCGCCAATTAACAGCAAAATAGAGAAGGCTAAGCAACACATTGCTGCAAAAAGCGCCAGGGCTTTTCGTTTACCTTCCGGAACGATGTTAATAATGACATCGACACCAATATGAAAGTGTTTTTTCACACCATAAGATGCGCCAACCAACACCATCCATGCGAACATGAAAACGGTGAGCTCAAGCGCCCAAAGAATATTGTCGTTAAAGACATAACGAAAGATGACATTGGCAAAGGTCAGCAAGGTCATGGCACCCAAGAAGAAAGCAATCAAAGTCTCTTCAATGGCATCAGTGATTCGTCCAGCCTTGGCAAAAAAAGTCTGTTCCATAATTACATCACGTCGTCTGTAGGGGGAAAGAGCCCCCTCAGTTTGAGAGGGCTAAATGTGCTAGGTGTTATTATTTTTGGTTAGACGCCAAAGCGGCTTCGATTAGGTCAGAACCAATGTCTTTTTCGAACTTCTTCCATACTGGTTGAAGTGCAGTGACCCACTCTTGGCGCTGTTCTGGCGTTAGAGTACGAACCACACCACCGGCTTCGATGATATTGTTCTTATTCGCAAGGTTTACTTTGGTTGACTCAGCATTACGCTGCGCAGTTACCTCTTGAATAATGGTATTTAACTGCTCGCGCTGATCATCTGGTAGGTTTTTCCAGAAGTCGTTTGACGTCACAACTAAGTAATCCAGAATTCCGTGGTTCGTTTCCGTAATGCCATCTTGAACTTCGAAGAATTTTTTGCCGTAAATGTTTGACCAAGTATTTTCTTGACCATCAATAACCTTAGTTTGCAAGCCGCCGTAAACTTCTTTGAACGACATTTTTTGTGGGTTAGCACCTAGCTGCTCAAACTGAGCAACGAGTACATCAGAGGCTTGAACACGGAACTTAAGTCCTTCAGCATCAGTTGGAGAAATGAGCGGCTTGTTGGCTGACATTTGCTTCATGCCGTTATGCCAAAACGCAATGCCTTGTAGGCCACGACGTTTCATTGAATTTTTCAGCTTTTCACCCGCTTCCGAGTTTTGGAAACGGTCAACCGCGTCGACATCATCGAACAAGAAAGGAAGATCGAAAAGGCGGTACTTCTTGGTGAATTTCTCAAACTTAGAAAGAGAAGGAGCAGCGAGTTGAACATCACCATTCAGTAGCGCTTCCAACACTTTGTCATCATCATACAGTGTTGAGTTAGGAAACACCTGCATACAGACTTTACCGTTCATCTCTTCGTTGACGCGCTTTTCAAGTAACGAAGCCGCGATGCCTTTAGGGTGTTTGTCCGCGTTCGTTACATGGCTAAACTTGATGACCGTTTCACCCGGGTCACAATTTGCGGCAGCATTAAAACTGGTAACAGCAAGTGCAGAGACAGATAGTAGAGTTAGAGGCTTAAACATTATTATTCTCCTTGTTGAATCACATCCCATCCCGTCCATGAGTAACTAGGTGTTAGGCGATGGGTACGGATATTCAACAAAGAGCAATTAATGGACCATGTTAAAATTTATATGTATTTCAATAAATTAACATAGCCCATTAACATGAATCCGAAGTGTAACGAGTGAATTCCACCCAAGAAAAAGATACAAATGGGTGGGAAATGACCCATTTATGAAGAACAGCTTATCTCCATTTTCTTCCCCCATTCCGGCGGCAATTTCGCGTAATCATCAAACTCAGGTTGCTCATCAAATGGGCGTTTTAACAGTTCGGCCAATCGGTGTAATTCGCTAAAGTCCCCTTCTTCCGCTTTATCAATCGCCAACTGAGCCAAGTAGTTACGCAAGATGTATTTGGGATTGGCTTGACGCATCTGTTTGCAACGCTGTTCGGTTGAAATCAGGCCCCCTAGTTCATCAACCTCTAGCTCACACCGAGCTAAGTACAGTTCAAGCCAAGCTCGCGCAGCTTCTCGGTCGAGAAATAAATCGATTACGGCTTGGGAAGGCGCATTATCAAGGTTTGAAAGCGTTCTGAAGAAGCGAGTGTAGTCCGTTTTGTTCTGGTGAAGAAGCTCAAACATAGCTTCAAACAAACGCCCGTCTTCCGCTATCTTGGTTTTTAAGCCCAACTTCTCACGCATGAGGCGGCTGAACTGCTGGCTTAAATGAACTTCAAATTGACTCAACGACGATTCTAAATCTTCTCGTTCAACGAGTGGCGATAGCGCATGCGCCAGTGCTGACAGGTTCCAAAGCGCAATTCTAGGCTGTTGATCAAATGCGTAACGACCCTGGTAGTCTGAATGATTACAAATGTATCCCGGCTCATAATCATCAAGAAAGCCAAACGGACCATAATCAAAAGTTTGCCCAAGAATTGACATGTTATCGGTATTCATCACACCATGCGCAAAACCAAAAGCTTGCCAATATGCGATCATCTCGGCTGTTTTAGTCACGATGGCGTCAAACATCGCGGCATATGGTTTCTCCGCCGATGCACAATCAGCAAAGTGCCACTCAATCACCTTATCCGCCAACAGCTGCTGCTCTGCTAACTGGTTGGTGTAAAAGAAATGCTCAAAGTGACCGAATCGAACATGGGTTTCAGCCATTCGAAGTAACAAAGCGCCCGATTCCGTTTTTTCTCGATAAACAGGTGTATCACTGACCATCATACCAAGAGCACGTGTCGTGGGAACCCCAAGGCCCGCCATGGCTTCACTGCACAAGTACTCACGGATAGTTGAGCGTAATACCGCTCGCCCATCTCCCATTCGCGAGTAAGGCGTTAGCCCTGCACCTTTGAGGTGAAGATCAAACCAAGTACCATCCTGATGCTCAATTTCTGCCAACAGTAATCCACGTCCATCGCCCAAATCTGGGTTGTAAACGCCAAACTGATGGCCTGCATATTTCATCGCAAGAGGACGAAATTGTTCGAATTCACTTAGCCCAGAAAAAACCGCCAATAACTCATCGTTTTGCTCTTCTGGTAAACCAAACTGCTGTGCAAACTCACCATTCCAAGCGACCCAGCGAGTGTTGTCCAAGGGTTGTGGCTCGACCAACGTATAGAACGCTGACGGTAATTGACTAAAGCGATGGGTGAAATTGACCCGTTGCCAAATGGACATGTAGGGTTCCTTAATAAAAAGAAGTACTGTTGTGAGTATACGTGTGAATGTCCCTGTCATTCAGCCATGAAATGGGCATGGGTATTTTGCGTGAATAACGCGAAGGCGGCAGGAAGGTATCAACCTGCCGCAGACCGTCTCCTAAACGGAGGTAGCATGTAAAAACGATCAAAGGGTTAAGCGGAAAATTCTTCACCCGTTTTTGGTGGCTGTGATGTCGTATCAAAACGAGCGCGTTCGATATCCACTACCGTTTTATAGCTCAACGATAACAATGCCAGCTGGTACGCGCCAAAAATACCATAGGCCACACCGACGAGGCTCAACATAAAGAGATTCGTAAAGTGGCTAAAGATCAGCTGACTGAGCAAGCCCGCACCCAATGGAATTAGTCCCATCAAAATGAATACTTGTTTGTTGTATGCTCTGCTCTGGTTCCACGAACGACGCAAACTGCGCGGCTGATGATCCATTGCAGTCGCTGGCAACACAAATGACCATCGCGCCATTACCCAATAGCCAGGAACGCTTGCAATCGTTGTGATAATAGCCATAGCAACAAAGTCGGCTTCACCACTTTCTGCAATGTAGATAAACGACAACACAAAGATCGGGATACCAATAACGAGCATCATCATCAGTCCAAACAGTATCCACCAGCCTATGAAACGGAATTCTCGAGCTGACAAACGAAATACATCCAACGCAGAGTGCATGTAATCGCCGGCTAAATAAATTCGATGCACACGCACAGCCGCCATAGCGGCAACAAGTGGGTACAAAATAATTGTGACGAAATAAAATCCTGCGACATTGCCTTCTTGAACGTTCGCTTGATCTTGCCCCGTCATTTCAGGATACATAAAAGTAAAAACTGAGTGCACGATAATCAACGGAATACAAGCAATAACAATTGCGAGTAGATTCCTTCTGACCATCACTGCCGCTTCTCGGCATATTTCCGAAACAGAAAAGCCCTCGGTAGACATATAACATCCTTAGTTCATAAAAATCGGCCCCTAGGGTAACCGCAGAGTAGAAAAATCGCTTTAAAAATAATGAGAAACACATCTCATAAGACAATGAGAACGAAACCAAAATAAATCAGATAAAAAATAAGCCACTCAATGTGAGTGGCTTATACCGCAATTCAATACCGTTTTAGACGCGACGTCGCCAGCCTAATGTTGCAAGTAACATCAAAGCCCAATAAGAAACACTGCCGCTACCTTCTGAGTTCTTGAATGTCGTTGTCTTCAAAGAAGCAACAACCGTCACGATAACTTCCCCCGTAGCAGTGGCACCATGACCGTCTGAAACCGTATATTGCAGCTTGATGCCGTCAGTAGGGCTATCCGGTGCTTGAAAACGGATTTTGCCATTCTCTACACTCGCACTTCCCACACCCGTTACGTTCTGTACGCTTTCTACAACCAGTTTATCGCCGTTCACATCCGAATCATTGCTCGCTGCATCAATCAGAATACTTTCACCAACGGCAACGGTCGCCGTATCTACGAGCGTAACTGGCACTGCGTTTTTCATGGTTAAATCGACGGTAGCACTGGACGTTTCATTACTAGGGTCAGTCACGGTTAAACGGAATGTCAGAACCTCACCCGCTTTTGCACCTTGAGGCACCGTAAAGCCTGTGCTAACACTGGTTGCATTGCCAAGAGAAACTGAAGTGCCAGCCAACTGCTCCCATTTATAACTCAACACATCACCATCAGCATCCGTACTATTTAACGCAGACAACGTGACTCGCTGCCCAACCGTCATGTCTTTACTACCAATATCAATCACAGCCACTGGCGCTTCGTTGCTGCCAAGCACTTCCACCTGCACATTCACGATTGAAGATGAGTACGCACCATCAACCGACAACAAACGATATTGGAAAGTGTCCAGACCAACGAAGTTAGCTTCAGGTTGGTACTGGTTACCAGAGATGGTGCCGTGCTCAGGCTTCTGCACAATGTCCACATTGAACTGATACCCTACCGCCATGAAATCATTGTCCATCAGGTTCAGTTTGATTGGCGTATTTTTATTGGTTTGTAACGAATCAGATTTCGCTTCAACCAAGTTGCTCGCATCCACATTTAATAATGCTGCAAACGGAATATAAGAGAACCCGGCTTTTTCTAGACCAAACGTGCCAATCTCACTGTAATCACCAGTCCACATTACAGGTAGGGAGGCTTTTTCAGTTTTTAGCAAGCGGCCGAAGTCAAAGTTTGCATCAAATTGACCGCCTTCCAATTCAACGACCAATAAGTGCTGACCCGCACTCAATTGGCTTGATTGGGGGAATAAAATTCGAGATGACTTTTGGAAGTTACCTTGCTGTAAAAGCTCAGCGTTGTTTTGATTCAATATTAATCGATAGCCAATGTTTCCAGAAAATGGGAATCGCCAAACTCGATAAGTCATGTCACTTTGAGCGCTATCTCTTTGCGCATAAAGTTGAAGGCCATCAAGCTCTGTATCACTATTCAAGTCCAGTGACACCGCCAGAGTGTTACTCCCACTCGCGTACACATAACCTTGATGAAGAGAGTTCAGCCATGCTGATTTATTTGGTTCGTTTGTATGCTCAAGAGAAAAGCTACCGCCGTTGGTGTTGCTGGCAATGTTGGAAATACGAACCCCAGTATCAAACCCTGTGATCGCTCTCAGACCCGGGGTCGATGTATCTGAAATGACATCGCCACCATTAGGGTACAAATCGTCAGCGTCACTCCTACCATCATTTTCTAACTCATTCAGACCATCAGCCTGCATGATTTGAACCTGCATCGCGCCAACATCATTAAAGCGGTTCTGGACATTGACCGACGTCGCCAGGATACCTTCAGCCGCCAATGCTCGGTCGTAACCGCTAAAGGTGCGATTTTCCAAGTAAACACGTGGACCAAACTCTTTCAAGTACGGGTCGAGATACACCAGCTTGACATCGTCGTTGTTCACAGAAATAGGCGCTGGACTTTCATGAGTTACCGTTGGTACAACAAAACCAGCAGCGTGTTTGCTCCATGCACTCATGTTCACCGGAGTGTCACCAGCGTATGAATCTCCCGGTTTCTGCGCCCATGAACCGCCACCCATCACGCCCCAAGAGCCAATCGAGGCATCACTGTTCCTTGCGTACAAATCCGGCAAGCCAAGCATTAAGTGGCCAAGCTCGTGTACGATCACGCCCAACGTCGCTTGATGATCAACTTGATAGTCAGCGAACACACAATAGTCTGTGATCTTTTTACCATCTAGTGTGACATCATCGTGAGAGAATTTGTGCGGCCAAATAGCAGGACGGTTGAGAACCCCTGTTGAACGATCGCCCCCCGCAAAAATAAACATGACAGAGAGTTCTGACGGTTCTACGGTACCATTTTGATTGCTGTCGTAGGCCGAAAGATTAAAGTATGGATCCAGTTTTTGATAAGCCTCGGTGAAAACCGCATTCAACTTGGCGGTGCATGTCTTATCAGTAGAACTAGAGTGACAGTTAGGGTGGCTTTGTGCCACAGTCACATCTATCACACCGTCATTGGCGGTGCCGTAACTCTCAAGTGCAGGAACAACTTTGAATTTACCTTGAGAGTTTTTATCAAAGTAATCCACAACGCTTTGACCATTGGTATTAAATACGCGTTGCTCAAAATCGTGCACCATTGCTTGGTCATCAAACGAAACTTGCACAACTAATAGGGGCTGCTGCTTCACCGTTGAACTGCTCATCGCCTGGTAACCTTGCAGTAGGTTTTTTCGTGCCATCGGCTCAATGGTTTTTAGAGAAGATAATTGCGGTTTAACTTGTAAATCCGGGCGAAACCTCGCCGACTCAGGTGGCTCACTCGACTGCGTTTTCACCACACCTGTCGAGGTCAATATTGGCGTGTCTGACTCGCGCTGAATCTGCGCGAAAAACCAAACGCCGTCTTCCTGAAGTAAGGCATTGCCCTGCTTATCTTCAAACCAGTGGAAATCTGCCGTTCCACGTAGAATTGCCTCACTGGAGCTACCATCGCTCAACGCAATAGTATGCCAAATCGGTGATGGCGGAGTAGTTGCCATGCTCTTCCCTGCAAGAAGCGCAGTTAGCATAGCCATGGCGAGTGTGTTGAATTTCAAAGTACGACTCCATCTTTTCGATTCGTTCATTCATACCAAGCACAACAAACACAAAGTAACCCTATGTGCATAGAGTAAGACTGAGTGACTATTGACGAAGGCTGGTATCAATTCGCTCAGATAACACGACGTAGTTTGGTGTCACACTACAAAAGCGTCGGATTCCAAAACGCTGTTATGAGCGTAGCTTCTGAGAATATAAATTGAGTGAATGAATAGTATCGAAACGAAAGGAAGAAGAAATGAACTTCTACGAATTTGTAGGTAAAACTGGGCAACATTCCACATATTCTATAAATGTACGAGCACTGCTATTAATCAATGCTCGTAATGGTCGCGCGGCCATTGTTGAACGCTATATTAACCTGTAAGAACGGCGTCTTCTGGGTATTTGACCAAGGTAGGTTCAGGACGTGCCAACATGTAGGCAAGCGTGAGCGGCCCAATACGACCAATGATCATCACCACGATCATAATGTATTTACCAGGTTCAGAAAGTTCCGCAGTCAAACCGGCGGTGAGCCCCACTGTGGCAAATGCGGAAATGGTTTCAAACATAACTTTATCAAAGCTGGCCTTCTCGGTAAGCATCAATAAAAACATTGCGCTTGTCAGGATGGCTCCGCTCACAACGATAATTGCCAATGACTTAGTCACAGTTTGCCAATTTATGGTTCGCTTAAACATAACCACATGTTTCTTTTGGCGTAAAAAGGTCCACGTAGCCATAAACGCAACAGCAAATGTGGAAACTTTAATACCGCCCCCCGTTGAGGTGGAACCCGCTCCAATTAACATCAGAACAATCATGACCAGTAAGGCCGGCTGGGTAAACAACGCCAAGTCAACACTATTAAACCCTGCCGTTCGCGCACTCGCAGATTGAAAGAATGCCGCCAACCATTGCCCTGTTGCAGGTAAAGACGCCATTGTGTTTGGGTTGCTTCGCTCAAGTAACCAAAACATCATCGTTCCGACTAAGAGCAATATCGGTGTCGCAATCAGCATGATTTTGGTGTGAAGATGCAAAAAGTGGAAACCTTTGCGCCAGTTTAGCCAGATGTCACCCACAACAGTAAAACCAAGCCCGCCAAAAATGAATAGCCCCGCCAGTGTAAAGATAACCAACGGATCATTCACAAAGCTCATCATACTGTCAGAAAACAGCGCGAACCCAGCGTTGTTAAATGCAGAAATTGCATGAAACAAGGCGTAAAACATACCAGTCTGCCAGCCCATTTCAGGGACCCAGCGGATAGAGAGAAAAATAAACCCGACCGTTTCTGCAACAAGCGCGAAAACAACAATCCGCTTTACTAGTCGGTTTAGATTGACTTGCCGATCTTGCCCTAATGCTTCTTTCGCCAGCGCTTGTTGACGCAAACTCAAACGCACGCCGAACATATAGAGTAAGACTGCCGACAACGTCATCTGCCCCAACCCACCGATTTGCATTAAAAACATCAGCAAGATTTTACCCGCAAGCGTAAAGTGTTGCCCAGTATCGACAACACCAAGACCTGTCACACTAATAGCGGACGTTGCAGTAAACAAAGCATCCGTTATCGACAGGCCCGTAACAGAAAAAACTGGCAAGGTTAGCAATACCGCAGAAGGCAGTAAAACACCGAGAAAACTGAGCAATATAATTCGCGGTTCGTTGCCTTTCGCTTTCTCTTGTTTACCATCTGGTGCGTAAAAAACACCTTTCTGATGAAAATACGTCATAGCGATTTTAATTTATTTGCGAGCGCATCTTGAGGGCCGACCACAATAATTAGGTCACCAATTTCTAGTGTGGTATTAAGGTCAGGTGCCTTGGTAATTTCTGGGCCCCGTTTAAACCCTAGCACTTGCACGCCATCGACTTTGCACAGAGCCAAATCACTTAGTGTCTTACCCATCCAACGAGAGCCAATCACAAACTCCGTCATAGCTAAGCCACTGCCTAATGGGTGGAACTCAAGAACCCGTTTATCGAGCATTTTACGCGCGACACGTATCCCCATGTCACGCTCAGGCATGATAATGTGGTCTGCGCCAATTTTTTGCAGAACACGAGCTTGGAAGCGGTCGTTGGCTTTAACCCATACTGACTTTACTCCCGCCTCTTTAGCAATCAATGTCGCAAGAATACTGGCATTGACATCCGCTCCGATGGCAATCATCACCATGTCGTAATCATCAAGTTTGAGCTCAGCAACCGTCTCTTCGTGAGTACAGTTAGCCACAACCGCCTGACTAACAAAACTGGCGGCTTCTTTAACTCTGTCTTCGTTGATGTCAACGGCTAAAACTTGAGCGCCTGAATCTTGTAACTCTTTACACACTGCCAAACCAAATCGGCCAAGACCAATAACGGCGAATTGCTTATCACCTGTTTTCATTTGTGCCCCATCTTATGCATTCATTAGCAAGCAAAAAAGTTTGCGCCCATTCCTTACCTTGTGCAAACCTGCGGACAGATAATTGACAAAAGCTTAACGCACCTTGATTCACTTTACGTGTTAAGCGTATGACACTGATTAACTTTTTTCCTCATTACCGAATAGAAACCGTCGCGATGGCTACATAATTGGATGCCTTAAAACGCAAAAAGCCGCAAGAATGCGGCTTTTAGATCATGGGATAAACTGGCTATTTTGATTCGCGCTTATCGTGCGGTTTACGTTTATTCTTAGGCACGTAATTTAAAATTGAAATTGGTACTGGCTTTCTTGGCGCAAAACCTTCAATTTCCACTCGCTCTAGCAAGTGCCCTAAACGACTTTCAATCATGCAGAGGTTCTTAAAGTCGTCTTTTGAAACCAGTGATATCGCCTCACCTTTCGCGCCAGCACGACCTGTACGACCAATACGATGTACATACTCATCCGCTGGGTAAGGTAAATCGTAGTTGATGACAACTGGCAGATTATCAATATCAATACCGCGCGCAGCAACGCCGGTTGCGACTAAGTACTGGATTTCACCCGCTTTAAACTTTTCTATTAATTCCTGGCGAACACGCTGATTACGGCCACTGTGGAATGCTTCTGCCACAATGCCACGTTTCTCAAGTTGGCTTACCAGTTTGGCTGCGCCGTGTTTAGTTTCAATAAATACTAGTACTTGCGACCAGTCATTTTCTTTAAGCAAGTGACTTAACAGCGACGACTTCATGTCTTTATCGACGGTCGTGATCCACTGTTTAATATTTGATTTTGAGGCACTGTGCTTTGCAATCGTGATCTCTTCAGGATCAATAATCGCATTTTTCGCCAAGTCACGAACAGGGTTAGATAACGTTGCTGAGAACAGCAAACTTTGCACATGTTCTGGCATACAGTCGACGATTTTGTCGATCGCATCGATGAATCCCATATCCAACATTTTGTCGGCTTCATCAAGCACTAGTATTTCCACTTCATCAAAGTGAATCGCGCGTTGACCGTACAGATCAATCAAGCGCCCAGGCGTGCTTACCACAATATCGACACCCTCGATCAAGGCTTGTTTTTGTGTTGCATAATCCACACCACCAAACATCGCCATTGAGCGTAATGGTAAGTTTTTACCATAAGCTTCAATACTTTGATGAACCTGAAGCGCAAGTTCGCGTGTTGGCGTTAGGATAACCGCCCGAGCGCGTTTTTTACGTTGCGTTTCGCCTCGACTAAGCTTTTCTAAGATTGGCAGAACAAAACTGGCCGTTTTACCTGTGCCCGTTTGCGCTGCTGCAATTAAATTGCGGCCACGCAATACGATTGGAATGGCTTTTTGTTGGATAGAAGTGGGTTTTTCATAACCTAGCGCTTTTACTGCATCAGCAATCGATGCGCTTAAACCAAGCTTAGAAAATGGCATAGAAAGGTCTCAACAGAGGAAATGGGCGCGTAGTGTATCAGAATCCCCGTGAAGTAACAGAAGGATTCATGCGCGAAAAACTAGGAACATGACACAATCTTAGCCCATGAAATTGGGCTGCAAACCTTTTTCTAATTTTTGCCTCACTTTGTAGGAAACATCATTAAGCGTGATTTTCCCCGTTTTGTGGCGGTCGATACCTGCATTCTGTCGATAGGCAATTGAGCCTTGTCTGAACAAAACGAAAGACGGCGGTTTACCAATCGCAGCAGGGTAGAGAATGGCCATGTAAGCATCTTCTAAGCTATTAATTTTATTTCGATAGGGCCAATAGTACGCTTTCACATAGTCAAGTTGTTCAAGCGCGCTCATTCTCGCAAGAGTCTTTGTGTTCACTCCTAATGATTCTGCGGTAGAGGGCATAAATTGAATTAACCCTGTAGCCCCGCTTCCGGAACCATTTTTGATGCTTGGACTGAAAGTTTCAGCAGTTTCAAATGCCATGCACGCCATAAGATGATTAGGATTGATCTTTAGCTCTTTACTAATACGAATGACTTTAGATTTGAACTCTGGAGAAACTTTACCTCCCCACGCTACCGCGTTCTCGGGATCTGCAATCGAAGAGACCGTTGATGCGTCATGTTCTTCAACAATTTTAGAAAGTAGAGGAAGCGTTTGGCGTAGTCGATGGCTCGAACTCACCAAGCGAATTGATTTGGTAAGAAACTTGTCTTTTTTTTGGTGTAGTTTTTGGAACTTTACTAACTTATACAGTTGCTTATAAACCGTTTTCACAACGAAGCCGGATGTAGGGAACACTCCCAGAATGTAATCCATTTCCTACAAATTTAATATAAATATCAGCAACAGGAATTCTAGATGTGATCAGTGTCACCATAAAAATTCTCAAATTCGATACACACCGATGTAAGTGGTCAATGTGTCTCCAACACGCTAGAAGTAAAAGTAAAGAGGCATTAAAAAGGTCTTACCAATTTTTTTGGTAAGACCTAGGCTTACTGATTCTCGGATAAGCGAATGTATATTCTTACAGTTCAGCTTCCCGAACCAGTTCTGCAAGCGTCGACAAACGCTGCTCACTTTGTTTTACGTAAGGATTATTCGTATCCCAAGCATATCCAGCCAAAATCGCACTAATCATCTGTTTAATACGTGGGTTCGGGTTTTGATAGAAAATCACATCTTGCAACGTGCCGTTGTACCAGCCTTCCACATAAGTGCGGAATGTGTTCACTCCCACCATTAAGCGTTGCGAGTACTCTTCTTGCCAATCAACCTTTTCACCATTCAGCTGACGAACCACGCAGTCCGCTGCAAACTCTGCCGATTTCATGGCGATAGTGACACCCGATGAAAATACAGGATCAAGAAACTCACCTGCATTACCAAGCAACGCGTAGTGCTCTGTCGCTAAACGTTTGACGTTAGCAGAATAGCCACCCAACTCGCCTGCTGGATTCGGGTAATTCGCATTTCGCAACAAAGAAGCCAAACCCGGCTCTTCATTGGCTAACTGCTGCAACGCTGCAATCTTATCTTCTGGGTATTGTTCGAAAAATTCTGGCTCACCCACCACACCAAACGAACAAGTACCATTAGAGAATGGGATTAGCCAGTACCATACGTCGTGATTTTCAGGATGAACTGAAATTAAAATTTTGTTGCGATCGTATTCCGGCTCTTGGGGAGAGATATGATCTTCGATATGGGTAAAGATCGCTTTTCTAGGCGGAAGACAAGAAGGTTCTTCTAGCTCCAACAAGCGTGGCAAAACACGCCCAAAGCCACTTGCATCCAACACAAAATCTGCTTCGATTTGATAAGCCTTCTTATTTGAGTCGAGCACTTCTAATCGAGACTTTTTCCCTTCAAACACTAGGTTGAGCAGCTCATGCTGATAGCGAATCTCTACGCCTTGCTCTTCAGCGCTATCTGCCAATACTTTATCAAAGTTGGCACGTTGAACCTGAAACGTCGTACCCGGTCCTGGCGTGTATTTGTTTGTAAAGTCGAACTGGGTGTATACGCCATTACGACGAAATGCAGCACCATCTTTATACTGGAAACCAAACTGCTTTACTGCATGAGTCATTCCTGCTTGTTCAACAACTTCCATACATGCAGGGAGTAGGCTTTCTCCTATGGAAAAACGTGGAAAAGTCGCTTTTTCTAAGACAACAACATCTATGCCACGCGATTTTAATAACGCAGAAACGGTTGAACCTGATGGCCCCGCTCCTACGACAACAACTTGCTTGAGCTCTGTTTTCATTCTGAATTTAGTTTGCTTGTAGTTTTAATAAGGTATGACCAAGGCCAATATTGTCGGTTCTTTCAACGACAGATAAACCTGCCGCTTCGACAATTTCTAAGAAATCATCACTGCGATAAAAGCGACTATTACCGTTAGCTAAACAGGTAAAATAAAGAGAAGTGGCATTAAGGCTATAGGAAGCTCCCGCGTATTTTTGAGCATCCCAAAACAGCTCCAATACGTAAATAGTATCTCCCTTCGTTAACTGGGCTTTAACTTTTTTAAGGATATTGAGGATCTCAATTGGGGAAAAGCAATCCAAGAACTGGCTCATCCACCATACGTCAGCATGCTCAGGCAATGTTTGTGCTTTATCAAGCATGTTTGCAGGGTATGGACGTACACGCTCGACGAACTGGTTTTCTGAAACATTCTTCATCGCTACTTCTAATTGCTGCGGTAAATCAACAATCGTCACTTGAACGTCAGGGTCATGTTTACAACACTGAATCGCCCATTTTCCCGTATTTCCGCCAATATCCACAAGATGCTTTGGCTTGCTTGCAAATACCTCTTTAAGCAGAAGTGGGAACGAGCGATCCGAATAGAAATGATCGAACTTAAACCAGCTCTGTTTGGCTTGTTCTGGTAACGTCGATAGACCTTGATAGATGGTCTCCCAATTGCCCAACTCTTTCAAACCAGACGGTTTACCTTCTTGAATTGCTTCCGTCAAATGCATCATCGCGGCGTAACAAACATCTGCCGTAAAATCCATGTTTGCATTCGTCATACCATCATGAAGAAGGTAAAAACCAAGGTTTGCAAGCGAATAGTTAGGTCGTTCCCATAAAACAATATGCGCACTAATCGCCATATCCAACAGTACTTTAACACCATATTCTGATACTCCCGTTTTCTCGGCAATATCTGTGGCACTCATGCCTTGTGCGCCAGCGCTGTCTAAAGCGGCTAAAATACCTAAATCTCGAAGCGTTCTAGCAGTCTGGAACACGATTGGTGCAAAAGATAACTTCTGAGCTTCTGTCTTCGCCTCAAAAGCATTAAAAGGGTCATTATTTTGATTTAACACGGAAAAACCTAACTGCAATTAATAGTTTTATTGTTGAGATTGATTGCCCAACAATGCAATAGCTCGCTGAATATCAACATTCAAGTTGTTTACCCAACGATTGTAATTGCGGTGGATTTTGCCATCACTTGCTTTGAGATTTACTGAGTTGAGATAAATAATTGAGTAATATTTATTATTGTATGGGATTTTTACTTCTGCAGAGTGTTTACGAACGTGGATTTTTGCAATAAGAACACCAGGGCTTACTTCTTCGATCGTCCAGCCTCGGTTAGTTGCTGATTGCACTATGGCCATTTTTACTTGTTTATTTTGAAGAT
This sequence comes from Vibrio sp. 2033, assembly GCF_033339735.1. Lineage (NCBI taxonomy): Bacteria > Pseudomonadati > Pseudomonadota > Gammaproteobacteria > Vibrionales > Vibrionaceae > Vibrio > Vibrio sp. 2033. Next base: position 103,343 of record NZ_JAWOVC010000013.1, on the reverse strand, counting down.
CATAAGCAACTGGAGTATCCTCCACATTCATTACAGGTTGTACTCGTCCACAACCAACAAGAAGCAAAGTTAATAATAACGAGACATACAGCTTAAAACGCGACATGATAATTTCCTTTTTATTGTGAATTTGGGTCAACCCCAATTTGTATCGAGCTGTAAAATAAACAATTTAACCCAATATGCCAAACTCGAAGATCAACATTTCGTTCAATATTGATGCGTGGACAGCGAATTCATTCGGTTTATCCGAATCCAATGAATGGAAACAATGGGCAACAGAGATAAAATGGCCAGAAGATGGCAAAATCAATGTTGCAAATATTCCTGCGATGATGCGCAGAAGAATGAGCCCACTCAGTAAACTGGCGGTACAAACTGCAATCGAAATGCTTAATCAACATCAAGTTGATTACCTTGTATTTTCAAGCCGTCATGGTGAACTGCATCGCAGCGTCGCACTAGTTGAAGATATAATTAATGGAGAAGAGGCGTCTCCGATGGCTTTTTCTCAATCGGTGCACAATACCGCCGCAGGGCTTGCCACTATCGCAACTAAACAACCCATTCCCCTAACTTCTATCGCTGCGGCAGAAAACACATTCCAAAGCGCAATATTAGAAGCATGGCTGTTTTTGTCCGACAATCCTGACAAAAAAGTACTGCTTGTTGATTTTGATGAGCCTATGCCTGACTCTTATTTAGAATATGAAAACCAACAATACAAAGGGTTTGGACTTGGCTTGATACTTTCTCATGGAGACAATTTCGCGATACAAAGCTCCATAAACGCAGAACGTTCCGGTCATCCTCTTCCTCAAGGTTTAGTATTTTTGCAACAATACTTGTTAGATAAAAGCCAGTGGACTATTTTCGCTCCGCAACAAGCTTGGGAATGGCACAAAAAATGACTCGCTTAAATCAGTATTGGCGTGTGCTAGCAACAGGCTTTTGTTTTTCAGTATTTGGGTTAGGTGGTTTAGTACTGAGTTTCATTGTTATTCCGACCATTCGTATTTTTGTTTCAGACCAAACGGAACGCGAATATAAAGTTCAGGGTGCGATTCGATATTCATTCAACACATTTTGTAAATTGATGAAGCTAAGTGGCGCAATCGATTATCAAATTATTGGTGCCGATATTCTTCAACAAGATCGTAATTGTTTAATTGTTGCCAACCACCCTAGTTTAATCGATTACGTTCTCATTGCTTCACAATTAAATCGCTGCGACTGTTTAGTAAAATCGGCAATATGGTCGAATCCTTTTATGAAGCACATCGTAAAAGCAGCCGGATATATTCCCAATGAAGCACCGGATGATTTATTAGCACTTTGTGATGAACGATTTAACAAAGGCAACGTGTTGCTTATATTTCCTGAAGGAACAAGAACAACACCAGGTGTAGAGCCGAAATTACAACGCGGTGCAGCACAAATTGCGGTAAGAACAGAACGAGATTTAAGAGTTGTCCATATTACGGTAACGCCAAGTTTCCTCACAAAAGAGAAAAAATGGTATCAAGTACCGGCAACAAAGCCCTTTTTCAGGGTTGAAGTTAAGGATAAAGTTGAGATTACCCCCTTTATAAAGCAAACTACGTCGCCGACAATAGCGGCGCGACGCTTACAACAGCACCTAGCTGAAAACATTTTTCCAGAAAACTTTTATTAATAAGCAGGTCCCAGTGGAACAGTTACACAACGACATTAAGCAACTTATTATTGATGCTTTAAACCTTGAAGATTTAACCGTAGATGATATTGAAACGGATGCACCACTTTTTGGTGATGGACTTGGCTTAGATTCTATCGACGCGCTTGAGCTTGGACTCGCAATAAAAAAACAATACAACATCGTTATTGATGCCGACGACTCAAATACGCGCGAACACTTTGCGTCTGTAGCAAATCTAGCGAAATACGTTTCTTCTCAAACTAATGAATAAGTTGTAGGTATATTCATGACTGATGTAAATAAAGATCAAGTATTTGAACAAGTTAAAGATGCGCTTGTTGAGCTGTTCGAAATTGATGCAGCCGACATTCAATCAGATGCGCACTTATACCAAGATCTCGATCTTGATAGCATTGACGCCGTTGATTTGGTCGTACACCTACAGAATGTCACTGGCAAAAAAATCAAGCCGGCAGAGTTTAGTACAGTAAGAACCGTCGACGATGTGGTTAACGCTGTTACTGAGTTATTGAAGGAAAGTTAATGCGCCAATTGCTGACTGGTCTGTCTGCAATTGTACTGTTTGCCTACCCCTTCGCCGTCTATTTCGGTATAGATAAATTTGGCTTGAACTTAGTTGGGGGCTTGTTAATTGCTGCGTTACTTTTGCGTGTTTTCGTCGCAAATAAGACCCCACTAAAAGAGTTTAAGTTCTTGGCGCTCGTTACGGGCGCTGTTGGCATTGTCCTAATTACGCTTGGCATGGTGTTTAAACAACATGGGTGGCTTCAGTTTTACCCTGTCGTTGTCAATGTATGTATGCTGTGTGTATTTGGACTGAGCTTAAAACAGCCGCAATCGATCATAGAGAGGCTTGCTCGCTTGCAAGAACCCGACCTTCCGGCTAGTGGCGTGACTTACACTCGCAAAGTGACGATGGTTTGGTGCGCCTTTTTTACGCTCAACGCTGCTGTTGCACTCTATACCTGTTTCCTACCAGTAAAAATATGGACGCTTTATAACGGCCTCATCAGCTACTTACTTGCTGGTGGCTTGTTCGCTGGAGAATGGATCGTGCGTCAATTTGTTCGAAAGGAACACTAATCGTATGAATACAACGTATTCGAGCTTTACCTCCCTAGCGACCTTGTTCATCGCAGAGAGGTCTGAGCAATCCCCAGTCTCTTACGAGCGCGACACGGTTATCACGTGGGGTGATTTCCAGCAGCACGTCGCAACACTTGCTCAGCAGTTAGAAACCCAACCAACGCAAAACATTGCGTTGTGTTTTGGCAACAGCTACCTGTTTGCCGTTGGTTTTTTTGCTTGTTGTTATGCAGGAAAATCCATTGTATTACCTGGTAATTACCAACCAGAAGCACTCAAAGAGCTCAGTGAGCACTACGATTTGTTGCTGCATGATGCCGATGTCTCGGTTCCAGAACTGGTGAGCTCGCTTTTGATCGAAGCTCAATCATTGCTAGAAACCACCGTGATTAACGAGTCAGAGGCCAAACAACCTTATTTTTGGCGTGAATTAAACCTGGCGGAAATACCGGTAACGCTATTCACTTCGGGTTCAAGCGGCACACCAAAAGCCATTGCAAAAACGCTGAAACAGCTCGACATCGAAGTTGCTATTCTAGATAACCTGTGGGGCGACACGGTTGCCAGCACACGCGTTGAAAGCACCGTTTCTCATCAACACATTTACGGCTTGCTGTTCCGCGTATTGTGGCCTTTGTGCTCTGCACGTCCATTTTCAGCACACAACCTTGAGTTCCCAGAGCAAATTGTCCATCACGCTGATGCTGACACCACGCTAGTAAGCAGCCCTGCGTTACTAAAACGACTCAGTGAAGAGCACAATCCGGTTGCGATTCGGTGTGTATTTTCTTCTGGTGGCCCCTTGCCAAACCAAGCGGCGCAGCACAGCCAGCAGTTGTTTGGGTCACTTCCTATTGAAGTTTTTGGCAGCACAGAAACCGGCGGCATCGCTTACCGTCAGCAGCACGTAGCTAGCACTCCTTGGACGTTATTCCCTGGTGTTGAAGCCGAGCTTAACCATGAGAATTGTTTAAAGCTCCGCTCGCCACACATTGATGAAAACACTTGGTACCAAACTGCGGATGAATGCTATTTCCATGATAGTATTTCTTTTGAATTGCGTGGACGCACTGACCGAATCGTCAAAGTCGAAGAAAAGCGTATTTCCCTTGTCGAAGTGGAAAAACGTTTAGAGCAATTGCCGTGGGTTCAAGAAAGCGTGGTGATCCCAATGGAAGAATCTGGTCGTCTCACATTAGTCTCGATCATCGTACTTAACGATAAAGGCGGTGATGTGCTTAATGAACTTGGTAAAGGCAAATTTTGGCTTGAACTTCGCAAGGCACTGCGCAATTGGCTAGAACCGATCGCTATCCCGAGAAAATTCCGAGTGGTCGACGAAATTCCATTGAACAGCCAAGGCAAACGCCAAGTTGCTGAAATTGAAAAACTATTCCAATAAAGCTAGTAACATGGAAAAAAGAAAACCAACTATTCAGAATATTGAAGTGAGTGACCATACCGCGGAGCTGTCGCTGCGAGTGGATGCTGACATCTTAGATTTCCAAGGTCATTTCAATCACTTCCCTCTTTTACCCGGCGTCACTCAAATTGATTGGGCGCTGTTCTACGCCGTTCAATATTTGAATACTCCCAAGGTATTTAAAGGAATGGAAGTCATCAAATTTCAAGAGCCGATTCTGCCAAACGCCGACGTTTGCCTCTCACTCTCTTGGGACAATGAGCGTGAGAAATTGACCTTTAAGTACACATCGAAAAACGGTGAAACCTTGGTGACTCACTCGTCAGGAAAAATGAAACTGGGTGAGTCACGTGAGTGATTATCGCCCCTGCTTTTTAATTCCTTGCTACAACCACGGCAGCACAATTGCAGACGTGGTGGCATCGTTATCCTCTTTCGCTTTGCCAGTGCTGGCCGTTGACGATGGCAGCAATGAAGACACCAAACAAGCGCTTTCTGCTTTGAGCAAGAAAGGGCTGATAAAACTGATTAGTTTGAGCGAAAACCAAGGTAAAGGTGGCGCGGTGATGGCTGGCCTACATCAAGCTCACAAACTTGGTTTTACGCACGCCATTCAAATCGACGCAGACGGTCAACACGACCTAGAAGCATTGCCGAAATTGCTCAGCGCCAGCGAAACAAAACCAGATAACCTGATTTCAGGCCAACCGATATACGACGAGAGCGTACCTAAATCCCGTTTGTATGGTCGCTACGCTACGCACGTTTGGGTGTGGATAGAAACCTTGTCACTGTCTATCAAAGACAGCATGTGCGGTTTCCGCGCCTACCCAGTGGCGAAAACGGTCGCCGTGTTGAACAAGTACAACATCGGCAAACGCATGGATTTTGATATCGAAATTCTGGTGCGAATGTACTGGGAAGGCGTCGATATTGATTTTGTTCCAACGCGCGTGATCTACCCTGAAGGTGGCATTTCCCACTTCGACGCATTGTGGGATAACGTCAAGATAAGCTGGATGCACACTCGCCTATTTTTTGGCATGTTGCCGCGCATTCCTTCGCTACTCGCCAGAAAGCACAGTCACACAGATGACAGTAATGCCCACTGGTCGAAACGAAAAGAACAAGGCACGATTTTAGGCATCAAAACCTTACTCGCGGTTTACCGCTTGTTCGGCAGAAAAGCGTTTGACCTGATTTTAAAATTAGTCATGCGCTACTACCACTTCACGGGTAAATCTGCCCGTGAAGCGTCTGAGGTTTACCTGCAAAACTTGCAGTACTACGCAACGCAGCAGAGCATCGCACTACCAAAACAGTTGGACAGCTATCATCATCTGCTTTCTTTTGGGCGAACCATGCTCGACAAACTGGCTGCCTGGCAAGGTGACTTTAACGTCGATAACCTAACCATTCACGGCCAGCATCATTTCGAAGAGATGGCGCAGAAAAAACAAGGCGTGCTCATTTTAGGCTCGCACCTTGGCAATATCGAACTCTGCCGCGCGCTTGGTCGTCGACACTCTCATGTCAAAATCAATGCCTTGGTATTTACCCAACACGCTGAACAATTTAATGCGGTAATGAAGGCGGTAAACCCAAACTCGGAACTGAATCTGATTCAAGTCAGCTCAATGGGACCAGACACCGCGATTCTGCTTCAACAAAAAATCGAGCAAGGCGAATGGGTGGTGATCGTTGGCGATCGCACTTCTACCAGCAAAGAAAATCGTGTTGTTTGGGCAGATTTTCTTGGTAAACCTGCACCATTCCCGCAAGGCCCATTCATGCTGGCCTCGGTATTAAAAGCGCCGGTTTACCTACTCTTCGGCCTACGCGACGATGAAGCGAACACTCCGCATTTTAATGTGTACTTTGAACACTTTAGTGACCAAGTCACGCTACCACGCAAGGAGCGTCAGCAGGCACTAGAACGCGTTGTTCAACAGTACGCACAAAGATTAGAACACCACACACTGCAAGCGCCGTTACAGTGGTACAACTTTTTTAACTTCTGGACTTTAAGTAATCAGCCACATGACAAACAACAATAATCACAACATCACTTTTGGTGCCCAATCTTTCACCATCGAAGATGTCGTTGCCATTGCTCAAGGTGCAAAGGCACACATGAACACCTCGCCAGAATTTACCGCGAAAATTGATCGTGGCGTGGCGTTTCTGGAACGATTACTGAAGGAAGAAGGCGTTATTTACGGCGTGACCACGGGTTACGGCGATTCATGTACTGTGGCGATTCCACCCGCTCTTGTGGATGAACTTCCGTTGCACCTTACACGCTTCCATGGTTGTGGCTTAGGTCAAATCCTTTCTCATGAGCAAGCTCGTGCGGTGCTGGCAACACGTTTATGTTCATTGTCGCAAGGCGTATCTGGCGTGTCTCACGATCTGTTGAACCAAATCGTTACGCTTATCAACCACGACATTGCGCCACGTATTCCACAAGAGGGCTCGGTGGGCGCAAGTGGCGATTTAACGCCTCTGTCTTACCTAGCGGCGACCTTAATTGGCGAACGTGAAGTGCTTTACAAAGGTGATGTGCGACCAACACAAGAAGTGTTTGCAGAGCTGGGCATTGAGCCAATTCGCCTAAAACCAAAAGAAGGTTTGGCGTTAATGAACGGTACATCCGTGATGACGGCCCTCGCCTGTCTTGCCTACAAACGTGCAGAATACCTAGCGCAGCTTTGCACCAAGATTACCGCGATGGTCTCTGTGGGTATGCAAGGTAATGACTTCCACTTTGATGAAGCGTTGTTTGCGGTAAAACCTCATCCTGGTCAACAGCAAGTTGCGGCTTGGCTGCGTGATGATCTCAATGCTGAGCGTCCGCCACGCAATAGCGACCGACTGCAAGATCGTTACTCGCTGCGTTGTGCGCCACACGTCATTGGCATGGTGCAAGACTCACTGCCTTGGCTACGTCAATTGATTGAGAATGAACTAAATAGTGCCAACGACAATCCAATCATCGATGGCGACAATGAGCGCGTTCTGCACGGCGGTCACTTCTACGGTGGTCATATCGCAATGGCGATGGATACGTTGAAAGTGAACATTGCCAACTTAGCTGATTTGCTGGATCGTCAGATGGCGCAATTGATGGATTACAAGTTCAATAACGGCCTGCCGTTTAACTTAACTGGTGCAGAAGGCGAGCGTAAACCTATCAACCATGGCTTTAAAGCGGTTCAGATTGGTATCTCAGCTTGGACGGCAGAAGCGTTGAAAAACACCATGCCAGCGAGCGTTTTTTCTCGCTCAACCGAATGTCACAACCAAGACAAAGTGAGCATGGGTACCATCGCGGCTCGTGATTGCCTACGCGTACTTGAGTTAACAGAGCAAGTTGCTGCGGCTTCACTCCTAGCAAGCGTTCAAGCGGTTGAGATTCGTCGTCGTCATAACGAATTGGACGAACACCACATGAGTCAGAGTTTGCGAGTAATTCGTGACGCAGTACTGAGCGAGTTTGAATTTGTGATTGAAGATCGCCCATTGGAACAAGATTTGCGCCATTTCATTGAACGCATTCAGCAACGTCATTGGCCACTCTACGCGGAGGTATAATGCAAGAGCAGGTTCTCTACCCATTAGAAGCGGAGGTGACTATGGTCACCTCATTCCAAGATGCTGACCCGATGGGCGTGATTTATCACGGCAACTTCTTTCGATATTTTGAAGAAGCGCGTCGTGTGCTGATGGAAAAGATCCAATACAGCTATCGCGATATGCAAGACTCTGGGTACATGTGGCCGATCATCGACACGCGCGTTAAATACGTGAAGGCGATTCCGTTTAATCACACCATTCGCATTACCGCGCAACTCACTGAGTGGGAAAACCGCTTACGTGTGGATTACGTGATTTACGATGCCGAAACGAATCAACGTATGTCCAAAGCGCATACAACGCAAGTCGCCGTATCCATTGAAAAGCAAGAGATGTGCTTTGTTTCTCCAGCAGTCTTTTTAGATAAAGTAGAGCGATGGCACAACCATGGGAGCCTGAACTAATGCAAAAGTGGTTACTCTCTTTTTTGCTAATATTTTCTGCTTCAGCACTGGCAACACCGACAGTAAATGTAACGGATTTGGCATCGCTTCAACAGCAGTTGTCTCAGCATGAAATCGTACGCGGAGATTTTACGCAGCAGCGTCATCTGGAAATGTTTAGTCAACCTTTAACCTCTAAAGGTCAGTTCACACTGAGCAAAACACATGGCTTGTTGTGGCAACAAACAGAACCTTTCGCAGTCAATTTGGTATTGACGGAAAACAAACTTCGTCAGACTTTTGCCAACCAAGATCCGAAAACGATCTCTGCTGAAGAAAACCCAATGGCCTTCTACTTTAGCCATGTGTTTTTATCCGTGTTCCACGGGGATACTTCTGCACTGCAAGAACAATTCACACTCGATTTTTCAGTTGAGAACAATCAGTGGCAGCTCGTTTTAGTGCCCAAACAGTCGCCATTAAATGCGGTGTTTAAAGCCATCACCCTTTCCGGTAAAACGCACATTGATCGCCTAACCCTGCAAGAGCTGCGCGGCGATAAGACCGAAATCACGTTTACAAACCAGACCTCTCTACCTCAGGAACTCACGGATGCCGAAGACGCTCAATTCCGTTTCTAAACTCAGTCTTGGCACTCATACCTTTGCTCTGGTTTGGCTCAATCTCGTTGTTTTAGCGGGCGCGTTGCTACTCAAACAATGGGTTTGGAGTGCAGAGTCTCCGATTGAGACCAACATTTTAAAACTGCTGCCGAAGAACCAACAAAACCCGGTGGCTGAGCAAGCCTTTGAGTCGGTCTCGGCAAGTATGAGTGACAAAGTCATTTTCGTGATCACAGCGCCGGACAAAAATGCCCTTTTTGCAGCGGCCGCTGAATTTGATAAGGGGTTGCATCAGAGTAATCATTTTCGCGATGTGGTGGGAAAGATCTCACCTCAAGAACAGCAAGCTTGGGCGAGTTACTACTTTAAGCACCGCTTCCAATTGCTGACGCCTGAACAACGAGAGCGTTTAAGCCAAAATCCAGAACAGCAAGTGCAGTATGTGATTCAGTCTCTGTACAACCCGTTTTCTGGGGTGACTGGGCAAGAGTTACAAAATGATCCTTTCTTGCTATTTCGTGATTATTTAAGCCAAGTTACCCAGCAATCGTCCTCTTTCCGATTGGATAACGGCTATCTGTCCGTCGAAAAAGACGGTGCTCAATACTTGCTTATTACTGCTGAGCTAAAAGACTCGCCTTATAGCCTAACGGGGCAGCTTGCAGTCCCTGATATTCAATCGCTAGAACAAAGCGTCGCGCAGAAATATGGTGCTGAAGTCGCACATACTGGCGTTCTATTTTACGCCGACTTTGGTACGCAAAGTGCCAAATCGGAGATCAGTACCATCGGTGTGTTCTCTCTGCTCGGTATCATTGCATTGTTCGTGTTGGTCTTTCGTAGTGTGATGCCACTGTCTCTGGCACTGCTTTCCATCACCATTGGTTTGCTCGTTGCGTTGTCCGTTACGACGTGGATTTTTGGAAAAGTCCATCTGTTCAGCTTAGTGTTTGGCGCAAGTTTAATCGGCGTGTCTATCGACTACGCATTCCACTACCTAACCGAACGCCTTGCGGCGGGAAATGAATGGGATAGCGAGCAAGGGTTAAAGCATATTTTCATAGCGATCACACTTGGCTTAATCACCAGTTTGATCGGCTATTTGGGCATGTTAGTGGCGCCGTTTCCTGGTTTGCAGCAGCTTGCGCTGTTTTCATCCATTGGTCTGATTGCCGCTTACATCACCGTGGTGGCTTGGTATCCGATACTGGCTCGTAACCCATCGCGCACCATTTCGACTTTACCGGGACAATCATTGTTGGCGAAATGGTTAACGCTTTGGAATCAACCTCGAATTAAAGTCGGATTACCGATGTTATGTGTGGTTGCGAGTGGCATTTTCTTGCTGCAATTGAACTACGATGACGACATTCGTCTGCTGCAAACGATGCCGAAAGATCTCAAGCAGCAAGAAACCTTGATTACGACGCTCAGTGGCATGCAATCTTCGCAGCAAATGTTGGTCGTTACCGCCGACGATGACGAAAACCTAATGAAAAAGCTGGAGTCTTTAACGCCAACATTAGAAGCGTGGAAAGCGGACAGCACCATCGAAAGCTACCAGAGTCTGAGTCGCTACTTGAGCTCAGTGGAGCGTCAGCAACAAGACTATCAATTGATTCACGATCTTTACGCGACACAATCCAGCCCACTTGCATCCGGACTGCGCTTAAATAAAAAGCCGAAAATGGACGCCGACTTTATCCCTGTCACGGTTGATCAGTACTTGCAAAACCCAGTATCAGCGCCTGTGCGTTTTCTCCATTTGGGTAAAATTAAAGGAAAATCGGCAACGGTAGTGGTGTTAAACCAATTGCAAGACTCCGCCGTTGTTAAGTCTTTTGCCAAATCGCAGTCTGATATTGTCTACCTAAACAAAGCAGAAGAAATTTCCTCCCTATTTGGTGAATACCGAATCAAAATCATGGAGCTATTGGTAGCCGCCAGTGCTGTGATCTTTCTGGTGTTAATCAAGCGGTACGGTCTGCAACACAGTTGGCGAGTTTTACTGCCATCATTGATTGCTTGCGCCTGCGGTCTGGCAACTGCTGTCGCGATGGGAACAACATTAAACCTGTTCAACTTGCTTGGCTTGGTGCTCATTCTTGGTATCGGGATCGATTACACTCTGTTCTTTGCCGAGAAAGCGCGCAGCGTGAGCACACTATTGGCGATCACCCTTTCGGCAATAACCACTGTGCTGTCATTTGGGTTGCTGTCACTAAGCCAAACTCACGCGATTCACAGTTTCGGCATTACGGTGTTAAGTGGTATTTTTGTCGCTTGGTTGCTCTCTCCGATTGCAATTAAAACAGAGGAAACGACGTCATGATTTTTAACCATGCTTTTCGCTGCGCGACGTTAATCGCACTGAGTCTGTTTTTAAGTGCATGCAGCTTGGTCCCTCACCAATCGACACCTCAAGTCGATATTGCTGAGAACACCCAAGTTAACTTACCGACTCCAACCAGCTTGGGCTATCAGTTGACGGCCAGCCAATTGATTACGGCCTCTTGGGTAATTGATGGCAAACCCACATCTGAGCAACTTCCGGTGCAACTGCAAGTGACTAGCAACGAAGTGGTACTGGCAGGCTTCTCATCTTGGGGGACGCGAGTGCTCTCGTTGTCTTACGATGGAGAACAAATCCAAACCGAAGTACTCAACGGTTTGCAAGGTACGCTACCGCAGCCAGAACAGGTATTATTTAACCTGATGATCACGCTCTGGCCGAGTTCCGCTTGGGAAGGATCGTTAAATGAGGTAAGGTGGCGAATTATTGATAAAAATAATTCTCGCGCCATCTTTGATAGCGACGGTGAAAAGATCATTGAGATTCAATACAGCTCTTCTAACAAGTTAGAGGGTAAGATTGATTTTCATCACCTCAAACATCAGTTTTCAATTTCTATTCAAACACTGCAACATCAGATTAATTAAGAACAATTTAGAATAACAATATGCCTATTCGCTCTTCTCAACCTTTGTATATTCAGGCCTGTGGCTTTCACTCTGCCATGGGGCCAGATGACACGCTCATCCACCAATGTTTATCGGGAGCGAAACCATCCAACATGGTGGTTGACCAAGACATTTTGAATTCAGGCCGACAAACAGTAATCGGTCGAATTGCACAGCCGTTACCGAAATTACCACCAGCTTTCAGCCGGTTTGATACGAGAAACAACCGCCTCGCACTTTCGGCTTTGCAGCAAATCGAAGGCGACGTGCGTGACGCCATTGCTAAATATGGTCGTGACCGTATCGCAGTCGTGATCGGCACCAGCACATCTGGCATTTCAGATGGCGAAATCGCATTTGGTGAAAAGCTGGCAAAGGGTAATTTTCCTGCCGACTACCATTACACCAAACAAGAGCTTGGCAACTGCAGCGATTTTATTGCCGCCTACTTTGATTTGAGCGGCCCACATTACTCAGTTTCAACCGCCTGTTCTTCTAGTGGTCGTGTCTTTTTAACCGCGCAACGCCTGATTCGCTCTGGCATTGTTGATGCGGTCATTGTGGGTGGTGTGGATACCATTTGTCGCCTCACACTAAACGGCTTTAACGGTTTAGAAGCTCTATCCGATAGCCTTTGTAAGCCGTTTGATCAACATCGCAACGGCATCAATATCGGCGAAGCCGCAGCATTAATGTTGCTAAGCAAAACACCTGCGCCCGTTGCTCTTCTCGGAGCTGGCGACAGCTCAGACGCACACCATATTTCCGCACCACATCCAGAAGGGTTAGGCGCAGAAGAAGCGATGAACAAAGCGTTGGCCAATGCAGGACTTACAGCGCAAGACATTGGTTACATCAACGCGCATGGCACAGCAACGCCGTTAAACGATGCGATGGAAAGCAAAGCCATTCATCGCTGCTTTGGAGACTCCGTTCCCGTAAGCTCGACAAAGCCACTTACCGGACACACATTAGGTGCAGCAAGTGCAACGGAAGCCGCGATCGCTTGGCATATTCTCAAGTACAACCTTGATTTGCCAATACAACACTGCGAAACCAAAGCAGACGATATCCATATATCGTTAGTTGAGACGCCAACCAAACTGGGTAACAAAGCGATTCTCAGCAACTCTTTTGCTTTTGGTGGCAATAATATTAGTCTTATTTTTGGTTACGCTCATGACTAAACTTCCTCCCATCGAACAACTTTTGCCACACGACAAACCAATGATCTTGGTTGATCGTGCTTTGGATGTTCAACAAGATACGATTCACTGCCAGGTTGATATCGCAGAACACAACCCGTTCTTCGACTCGACCTCTCAAACCGTGCCAGCTTACGTTGGCATTGAGTTTATGGCGCAATCTGTCGCGGCGTGGTCTGGTTACCACGCATTAATGAAAGAACAAGCGCCACCGATTGGCTTTTTGCTTGGTAGCCGTCGATACACGTCTGAATGCGATGCGTTTTCTCGCGGACAGGTGCTCGATGTGTATGCTGAAAAAGTTATGGAAGATAACGGTATGGCGGTTTTTTCAGCCCGTATTGAGCTACAAGGAACTGTTGTAGCGACTTGCCAATTGAACGTTTACGTTCCATCAGAAGAAAAATTACAAGAAATGAAAATCAGGAGTCAACAATGACCCGACAAGTCCTCGTTACAGGTGCCAGCAAAGGCATCGGTAAAGCCATTGCCGTTCAATTAGCCAAAGATGGTTTCCAAGTCATTGTCCATTACATGGGCGATCAACAAGGCGCGCAAGACACCCTAAACACCATCGAACAGCATGGTGGTAGCGGTCGTCTTATCCAATTCGACATCAGTGACCGTGCAGATTGTCGTGAGAAGCTCGAAGCCGATATCGCCGAACACGGCGCTTACTATGGCGTCGTGAACAACGCTGGCATCACAAAAGATACCGCTTTCCCTGCGATGACCGAAGAAGAATGGGATGGTGTGATTCATACCAACTTAGACAGCTTCTACAACGTTCTTCACCCTTGTGTTATGCCAATGGTGCAAAAGCGCAAAGGCGGCCGAATTGTTACGCTTGCATCAGTCTCTGGCCTAATGGGGAATCGTGGTCAAACTAACTACAGCGCAGCGAAAGCGGGCGTAATTGGTGCAACAAAATCACTCGCGCTTGAACTGGCAAAACGCAAAATCACCGTCAACTGCGTTGCACCGGGACTTATCGACACAGGCATGGTAGACGAACACGTGAAAGAACATGCGATGCCGCAAATTCCTTTGCGCCGCATGGGAGAGCCAGAAGAAGTTGCTGGTTTAGTCAGTTACCTTATGTCTGACATCGCAGGCTATGTAACTCGCCAAGTCATTTCGGTAAACGGAGGCCTAGTATGAGCCGTCGAGTTGTTGTAACCGGAATGTCAGGCGTGACTGCGTTTGGTAACGATTGGCAATCTGTCGAACCAAAACTGCGTGACTGCCAGAACGCGACGCAATACATGCCTTCTTACGAACAGTATGATGGTTTGAACACCAAGCTCGCGGCACCAATTTTAGGTTTTGAACTGCCAAAGCACTACAAGCGCAAGCAAGTACGCGGCATGGGGCGTGTTTCCAAATTGGCGACCGTCGCAACAGAAAACGCACTAAGCCAAGCAGGTTTGATTGGTCATGACGTACTCACCAATGGTCAAACGGGTATCGCATACGGCTCATCAACAGGCAGTACTGACGCAATCGGCGCATTTGGTGTCATGTTGAATGAGAAAACCACCAAAGCGATCACCGCAACGACTTACGTGCAGATGATGCCGCATACCACAGCAGTGAACGTTGGTCTATTTTTCGGTTTGAAAGGCCGAGTGATCCCAACCAGCAGTGCATGTACTTCTGGCAGCCAAGCAATCGGCTATGCCTACGAAGCGATCAAACACGGCTACCAAACGGTGATGGTTGCTGGTGGCGCTGAAGAATTGTGCCCAACGGAATCTGCTGTCTTCGATACCCTTTTTGCCACCAGTCTAAAGAATGAAGACCCGAAAAGCACACCAAGACCTTATGACTCCGATCGCGATGGTTTGGTGATTGGTGAAGGTGCGGGAACACTGGTTCTGGAAGAGTACGAACACGCCGTCGCTCGTGGCGCGAAAATCTATGCAGAAATCATCGGTTTTGCCAGCAACTGCGATGCCGCACACGTCACTCAACCACAGATGGAAACCATGCAAATCTGTATGGAAATGGCTTTGCAAAACGCGGGCATTCCTTCTGAGAAGATCGACTATGTATCTGCTCACGGCACTGCCACCGACCGCGGCGATATTGCGGAAAGCAACGCAACAGCGAATGCTCTGGGCAAAGTGCCAATCAGTTCACTCAAGAGCTACTTTGGCCACACACTAGGCGCCTGTGGCGCGATTGAAGCGTGGCTAGGTTTAGAAATGATGCACACAGGTTGGTTTAACCCAACGCTCAACCTAGAAAACCTCGACGAGCAATGTGGCGATTTAGACTACATCGCTGGACAAGGTCGAGAGCTGGACGTGAAATATTTGATGAGTAACAACTTCGCCTTTGGCGGCATCAACACCTCCATCATCTTTAAAAAGATGTAATTCCCTTAATAAATGCAAAAGCGCTGGTTAACCAGCGCTTTTTTGTTGGTGGCTATCCAGATTGCTAGAAATTGCAATGGCTAGAATGCCATTCAAAAGTTGTAGATAGAGTGGCAATTACAGCCAAAAACCTAAAAACGACAAAGCCCCGACAACTCAAAGAGTTATCGGGGCTTTTGAATAAATGGCACGCCCTATTGGATTCGAACCAATGACCACATCCTTAGAAGGGACGTGCTCTATCCAGCTGAGCTAAGGGCGCGCTACAGGGACAGGATTATACGAGTTCAAACGGGTAAATCAACGGGTTTTCATAACATTCTGATCTGAATGCCTAAAAAAAGTCCATTAAAACGCTTAATGTTCAAAAACACCACAAAGCAAACGTTTGCTTATGGATGTTGATAAGAAATTCTGCGACAATGCGCCGCAGATAATCTGCCTTCTTAATTTATAAGGAAAGTCATGACTGCTCAAAATATAGACGGAACTCTCATTTCCCAAACTGTTCGATCTGAAGTGGCTGCACGTGTTAAAGCACGTGTTGAAGCTGGGCTACGTGCTCCTGGTTTAGCAGTGGTTCTAGTTGGTGAAGATCCTGCTTCTCAGGTTTATGTCGGTAGCAAACGCCGCGCATGTGAAGAAGTTGGGTTTGTTTCTAAGTCTTTTGACCTTCCTGCGTCTAGCTCAGAAGAAGAGTTACTAGCTCTGATTGATGAATTAAACAACGATGATGAAATTGACGGCATTCTAGTGCAATTACCCCTTCCTGCGGGCATAGACACAACACATGTTTTAGAGCGCATTCACCCAGAGAAGGACGTGGATGGCTTCCATCCTTACAACGTTGGTCGTCTTGCGCAGCGTATTCCAAAGCTTCGCTCTTGCACGCCAAAGGGCATAATTACCCTACTCGACCGTTACAACATTGAGCTACGTGGTAAACATGCGGTTGTGGTTGGTGCATCAAACATTGTTGGTCGTCCAATGACACTTGAGCTGCTGCTTGCGGGCTGCACAACAACAACATGTCACCGTTTTACCAAAGACCTAGAGAGTCATGTGCGTCAAGCTGACGTTGTCGTGGTGGCGGTTGGTAAGCCTAACTTCATCCCTGGTGAGTGGATTAAAAAAGGCGCAGTGGTGGTCGATGTCGGTATTAACCGTCTTGATTCAGGCAAACTAGTTGGCGACGTGGAATACGACAAAGCACGTGAAAGTGCGAGCTTTATTACTCCTGTTCCTGGTGGCGTTGGCCCAATGACCGTCGCAAGTTTAATTGAGAACACGATGCTCGCTTGCGAACAGTTCCACACAGACAAATAACGTAAAACTTAAGATACGAAAAAGGCTCCGCAAGGAGCCTTTTTGCTAATTGTTGATATCTATTTCAATTACAGACTTAAAATCACGCCCGCAATCGAAGCGCTCATTAAGTTCGCCATGACACCAGCGATAATCGCACGGAAACCATGCTTAGAAACAAATGCACGCTTTTCTGGTACCAATGAGCCCAACCCACCAATCAGCATCGCCATGCTTGAGATGTTTGCAAAGCCACACAAAGCAAACGTCACGATTGCTTGTGAGTGTTCACTAAGTTGAGACTTCACTTCTGCAAGCTGGATGAAAGCGACGAACTCATTCACCACAATCTTGTTACCAATCAGCGAGCCTGCTGTGGTTGCTTCTTGCCATGGGATACCCAACAACCAAGCGACTGGCGCAAACACAAAACCTAGGATGAGCTCAAAACTTAATGGTGTCCCAATAAGATCACCTATCCAGCCTAACATGCCGTTTAGCATTGCAATGACACTAATAAACGCCAGTAACGTACCACCGACCGATACAGCAATGCGTACACCCGCCATGGCACCATCGGCTAATGCTTCTACTACGTTGGTTGCACGTGGAATTTCAACTTGGCTAATGTCGATATCTGCTGCTTTATCCGTATCTTCTGGCATTAAAATTTTTGCCATCAACAAGCCGGCAGGTGCCGACATAAATGCAGCAGCAATAAGATAGTTGAGGTCGACACCCAGTGATGCGTAACCAACCAACGTTCCGCCAGCAACTGACGCTAAACCGCCTGTCATAACTGCAAAGAACTGCGAGTCAGTCATGTGTTTTAGGTAAGGCTTTACCATCAATGGAGCTTCAATAGTGCCAACAAAGATATTCGCCGTAGCAGACAAAGACTCAGCACGACCGATACCCAGCAGCTTTTGAATACCACCACCGATAAAGTTAATGATTTTTGGCATCACACCAATGTGATAAAGACCTGAGATAAGAGAGGAAAAGAAAACGATGATACCCAGAACATTGATCGCAAAGGTGAAGCCCCCTGTCGCCAAATTACCGAATAAAAACGCAATGCCCTCTTGACCATAGTTGATCAAATTCGACACAACGCTGCTCACTGAATTCAGCGCATCTCGTCCTGCTGGCACATATAAAACCAACAACGCAAACAGTACCTGCAAAGCAAACGCAAACGACACCGTTCTCAGCTTTATATTTTTTCTATTTGTAGAAAGTAGCCATGCTAGGAATAGTATGGCTACGATACCAATAATTGAGTTCATAAAATGAATCCGACAGAAGGGGGATATGGAAGGCACCGGATTGTATAGTGGACTCAAAATGCTGCAAGTTGAGGATGTTAACAATGTGAAAAGTTTAAGCGACCAATAACTGACCAACAAAATAACCAATTGAATTTATTGAAGATAAACGTTTGCTTATTTTAATTATTTCCATATGGAAAATATGTTTCTGATTCAGGAAAAATTTTTGTGAAGTGAATCACCTTATGTGTCGTTCTACAACTTCATTGATCCTGTTATTTAGGAATAGAGATGTAAGGCGCCAAACGTTGGTCCCAATGACAAGGGTTGCCGATCTTCTGTTTGATAAAGTTAATCACTGCGGATATTTTTTTTGGCATATACTGGCGGCTTGGGTATACCGCATAAAACGGCATCGACTGGCTGGCTTTCCAATCAGGTAACAGCTGTATTAACTTACCCGTTCTGAACTCATCACCCAGCAAGTAAGTGGCAAGGTAGGCAATACCCCAACCTGCAATAGCCGCATCCCGAACGGCTTCTGCCAGATCTACTGAATAGTTACCCGAGACTTTTACGTTCAATTCTTGCTGATCTTTGGTAAACGCCCACCCCGTATAGTCACGCTCCCAGCTTCTGTATATGAGGCAGTTGTGAGCAGATAGGTCATCCGGTTCTGTTGGCGTGTCATGTTTCAATAAGTAATCTGGCGATGCCGCAACAACAAACTGGCAATCCGTCAAACGCTGCGCAATGTAACCTTCAGGCAAATGCTCGTTGTTGGTTACCCATAAATCGAGCCCTTCGGCTAACATATCGACCTTATAGTCAAACAGATGTACTTCCACTTGAAGTTGAGGATACAGTTCGCGTAACTCTTGAATCGCTGGAATAATGTGTAAGGTACCAAATGATTGCGACAACCCAAGACGTACCAAACCTGCCACTTCATCCCGCTGGGTTTCCATCTCTAATGTGGCGCTGCTCACCGCTTGTACCACTTGCTCACAGTGATGAAAAAAGGTTTTCCCTGCCTCAGTCGGCGTAAAGCTTCGCGTAGTGCGTTGAACAAGCTTGATACCAAGAGACGCTTCTAACTGACTCAATTGTTTACTCACATGAGACACCGACACGCCTAAGCTCTTTGCAGCAGCTGTGAAGCTTTTGTGTTTAAGAAGAGCGGAGAAAATCACCATTTGTGCGGCACGTTCAGATAACACGCTTTACCTCGATTTGGTTATAGAAAAAACAAAGGGCTCCGAAGAGCCCTTGTATTGAAGACTGAATGCCAAATTGTTTGATGGCAGATCAGTATTTAATGCGGTCAGCCAAGTGACTCACAGCAAGTGCGAAGTAGTAAGAGCGGTTCCACTTCATCAATACGTTGTAGTTATTGTAAACCAGATACGTACGACCATTCTCGTCGTCCGGCATGATCAACCATGCTTTGATGTCTTCATCCAGTTTTGGCAACGGGCTACCGTCATATTTTGTGATACCTAATTGGCTCCACTCTTGAAGGTATTTGCCTTTTTCAGCCGTGCGCCCTTCTAGGCTGCGATCAATATTTTTAGGAACCTTAACTTGGCGACCCCAAGTATATTTATCATCCCAACCAGACTTGCTCAAATAGTTAGCGGTTGATGCAAACACGTCCGCTTCAGATTGCCATATGTCTTTTTTACCATCACCGTTGCCGTCAGCAGCAAAACGAAGGAAAGAGCTTGGCATAAACTGGCATTGACCCATCGCACCAGCCCATGAGCCTTTAAAGTTCTCTAGCTCAATATGGCCTTGATCGAGGATCTGAAGTGCCGACATAGTCTCTTTACGGAAAAACTCTTCACGACGGCCTTCAAATGCCATTGTGGATAGTGCATCAATCACTTTAAAGTTGCCGGTAAACTTACCAAAGTTACTTTCAACTCCCCAAAGTGCCACAATAAAGCGCGGGTGGACACCGTACTCATCGCCTATACGCTTTAGCTCGGTGTAATGCTCTTTGTAGAGTTGTCTGGCTTGCTTCACCTTCCATTCAGGCACCGCGCGAGGAATGTACTCATCCAATGTCAGTTTCTTTTCTGGTTGGTTTCGGTCCGCTTTTACTGCTCGGGGCTTGTACTCAACATTAGCAAAAGCAGCACTAATGACCTGCTCTGAGATACCTTTATCACGAGCTTCAGCACGCAGCTTATTCAAGTATTCATCAAAACCCTCGCTACTTGCAAAAGCCGAGGTACACATACCAACGCTAAGCATGGTAGCCAGTATCTTTTTCATATTGCCCTCCTTGAGCAAGGCAGAAATCCCAGATGAAAAACGATGACGTTATTCGCCTTTCTGCTGGGCTTTTTGTTCTTTGTACTTTTCTAATAGGTTCTCCGGCGGCGGTGGAACCTGAAGAAAGAAGCCATCATTTTGTAATGAAGCCTTCACTTTTTCGATATCAACTTGTGCCAATTTACGGCCATCAAGTTTAATCGTCATGACAGCGATAGGCTTACCGAACATCTGCATTAAGGTGTCAGGAACCTGTGAAAAATCATCCTTTTTCGGAATATAGAGATAAGTACCTTCTTTTTTCGAGCTTTTATAAATAGAACAAAGCATGACACGCCTTTTATGCTGATTTAGCCGCGTTGAGTGCGGATTAGGTTGTAAACGTCAAATTCTCGCAAACTTAATAGCAAATTTGAGATTAATTCACCTATTTGCCCACGAGAGAACTTGCTGCGTCAAAGGATGAAATATAACATGACATACCTAGTTTAAGGCAACGCTCTTTCAATAAAGGCAAGAAGTCCACGATGACCCATTCACCAGACCTTAAAGGTAGCAGTTTTACATTGTCAGTTTTACACCTTTCTGACAATGAGATCGCAAAGACTGTCGAATTTTTGCAAGAAAAAGTTTCTCAAGCACCTTCTTTTTTTGCATCCGCGCCTTTGGTAATCAATATAGCAAAAGTACAAGGCGACATTGATTTCCCTAAGCTTAAACAAGGCATCTCAGATGCCGGTTTTATTCCGGTCGGTGTAACGGGCTGTAAAGACAAGCGTGTACAAAACCTTGCTTCCGAAGCTGGCTTCGCCATTATGTCGGCGAGCAAATCGCCAAGCCAAGCACCTGCCAAAATGGCACCAACGAAAGTAGTTCGTACGCCTGTCCGCTCAGGACAACAGATCTACGCAAAAGATGGTGATTTGGTGGTGCTAGCGCACGTAAGTGCAGGTGCTGAAGTCATTGCTGACGGCTCTATTCATATCCATGGCACACTTCGAGGTCGTGCGATTGCAGGAGCAAGTGGTCAGCAGGAAGCGCGTATTATTTGCCACGATTTACAAGCAGAACTGGTATCCATTGCGGGTGACTACTGGTTAAGCGATCAAATTGAAAGCGAGTACTGGCAAAAGAAAGTAATGATCAGTAAAGCCGATGAATCATTACATTTAGAAGTTCTCGCGATTTAATCTAAAAAGGAAAAAAAATGGCACGCATTATTGTAGTAACGTCTGGTAAAGGTGGCGTTGGTAAAACCACTTCAAGCGCAGCCATCGCCTCTGGTCTAGCTCTGAAGGGAAAAAAGACCGCGGTGATCGATTTTGACATCGGTTTGCGTAACCTCGATCTAATCATGGGCTGTGAGCGCCGCGTCGTGTATGACTTTGTGAACGTCATTAACGGCGAAGCGACATTAAACCAAGCGCTGATCAAAGATAAGCGCACGGACAACCTATTTATTCTTCCTGCTTCTCAAACTCGTGATAAAGACGCACTGACAAAAGATGGTGTTCAGCGCGTATTCGGCGAACTTGATGAAATGGGCTTTGATTTCATTATTTGTGATTCACCAGCAGGTATCGAGCAAGGCGCGTTAATGGCCTTGTACTATGCCGATGAAGCCATTGTCACAACGAACCCAGAAGTCTCTTCTGTGCGTGACTCTGACCGCATTCTCGGTATTTTAGATTCCAAGTCACTGCGTGCAGAACAAGGGCTAGAGCCAGTAAAACAGCACCTTCTACTGACTCGCTACAACCCATCTCGCGTCACTCAAGGCGAAATGCTAAGCGTTGAAGACGTAGAGGAGATCTTACATATTCCACTACTGGGCGTGATTCCAGAAAGCCAAGCCGTGCTTAACGCGTCAAACAAAGGTGTGCCAGTCACTTTTGACGATAACACCGATGCGGGTATGGCTTATTCTGACACCGTTGATCGCTTATTAGGCAATCAGGTTGAATTTCGTTTCCTTACTGAGGAGAAGAAAGGACTCTTTAAACGACTCTTTGGAGGCTAGACATGTCATTATTAGAATTTTTCCGTCCACAGAAGAAAACTTCTGCGAATCTAGCTAAAGAGCGTTTGCAAATCATTGTCGCAGAGCGCCGCAGCCAAAATGATCCTGCGCCGTCTTACTTGCCTCAATTAAAAGAAGACATCTTGAAGGTGATCAGCAAGTACGTGGCAATTGATCCAAATATGGTTGACTTAACATTTGAGCACAAAGACGACGATATCTCAGTTCTTGAGCTGAATGTGAAGCTACCAGACGAAGAAAAGTAATCAGTTTCTCTCGCAAGACGAATGCTCTAATTAGAACGAAAAAGGTTGGCATCGAGGCCAACCTTTTTCATCTTTCATTACTTTAATGCTTTGTTCATCTTGTCGCCGAGTAAATCCAAACGCCACCCTTGCATCAAATCAGGCAATACTTCTGGGTCACGATCTTTTTTCCAAACCCAACTGATCAACTGATTGATCTGCTTTTTAGAGGCAAGGAACTCCGTGGCTAAACCTGACTTCTGCGAAGCCGATTTCACCAAGTCTTTCATATTTTTGAAGACCTGCTTGTAACCCGGATAGTCCATTAAACGCTCAATTTTCGCAGGATACTCTTCAGAAGGTGTTTGCTTCGCTTGTTTAACAATCGCGGCAATCTTCGCGCCATGGCGGTTAATCGCTCGGATATCAATATCTTCTGCTTCCATCTTCTTAAAGTTCGTTAAACCAAGACGAGCGACCGTTAATAGATCACCTTCTTTGAAGATAAAGTTCAGCGCTAAATCTCGTTTGATTGCTTCACGATAACGCCACGTCGCCAATGGCTTTAAAATAGCCAGCTCAGAAGGTTTTAATTGCCAAGCGCCCTTAATATCAAGGTAGGCATTCTCTTCATTAGTTACGCGAATACGTTTCGAAACGAGTAAATCACTTTCTTGCTGTACAGCTTCCCACCAACCTGCTTGCGTCACCTTATCAAACAGCTTTTCGTATAACGGTAACAAGTAATGAACATCTGCGGCAGCATAATCTAATTGCTTTTGTGTCAGTGGACGAGCCATCCAGTCGGTACGTGATTCACTTTTGTCGAGCTCTACGCCT
The DNA here is from genome assembly GCF_033339735.1 of Vibrio sp. 2033. Classification (NCBI taxonomy): domain Bacteria; kingdom Pseudomonadati; phylum Pseudomonadota; class Gammaproteobacteria; order Vibrionales; family Vibrionaceae; genus Vibrio; species Vibrio sp. 2033. Next base: position 79,985 of record NZ_JAWOVC010000013.1, on the reverse strand, counting down.
AAATATTCTTCCACCAGCGATGCGAAGCCTGTCGATAGGCCGTGACCGAGAAAAGCGGCCATCAGCTGCGTATCCACCATAGGGAATGGTGTACAACCAAAAGCGTTTTGGAAAACTTCTAAATCTTCACCACATGCGTGCAGCACTTTTAGCACAGAAGTATCTTTTAATAGCGCTACAAACGGCGTCATATCCGTTAATTCAGTCGGATCAATCAGCGAGAGGCGATTACCATCGAAAAGCTGAATCAGACCTAACTGCGGGTAGAAAGTGCGAATACGAACGAATTCGGTATCCAGCATCACTACGTCTGCCTCTCGGGCATGAGTGCAAACCTCTTCTAGGTCTTTGTTTTTAGTAATAATTTGATAGTTCACATACTTCTCGCTATAAAAAATGCCAGCAAAACGCTGGCATTCTATCATTTTTTAAATCTCTCGACTCGACGAAATCGGCTTATGCGCTTTTCTTCGCAAGTTCAGCGTCATTCTCTTCGCGTAAAACACGACGCAAGATCTTACCGACATTGGTTTTAGGTAAGTCTTCGCGGAATTCAACCAACTTCGGAACTTTGTAGCCAGTTAGGTGTTCTCGACAATGCGCGATCACTTCGTCTTTGGTCAAGCTCGGATCGCGTTTCACGACATAAATCTTCACTAATTCACCAGACACTTCATGCGGCTGACCAATAGCAGCAACTTCAAGTACTTTGCCGTGTAGTGCTACAACGTCTTCAATTTCATTCGGGTAAACATTAAAGCCTGATACTAAGATCATGTCTTTCTTACGGTCAACGATATGCAGGAAGCCTTCGTCATCGAACTTAACGATGTCGCCAGTTGATAGCCAGCCGTCTTCGTTAATCGTATCTTTCGTTGCTTCAGGTCGTTGCCAGTAACCTTGCATAACCTGAGGACCACGAACTTGAAGTTCACCAGTTTCAGTATTCGCAAGAGCGTTGCCTTCTTCGTCCACGATACGAACTTCTGTTGATGGTACCGGCAGACCAATAGAGCCATTGTATTCAACAAGATCATGCGGATATGCCGCCACCAACGGAGAACACTCTGTTAGACCGTAACCTTCGAGCAAATAGCAACCCGTGGTCTTTTGCCATCTTTCTGCCACTGAGCGCTGCACTGCCATGCCGCCGCCAACGGCTAAACGTAGATTACTGAAATCCAACTCGTGGAAATCTTCATTATTGACCAATGCATTAAATAAGGTATTCACGCCCGTAATCGCAGTAAACGGATGCTTTTGTAGCTCTTTCACGAACCCTGGAATATCTCTAGGGTTCGTAATAAGTAAGTTACGACCACCCATTTCAACAAACAGCAGACAGTTTACGGTAAGAGCAAATACGTGATACAGCGGTAATGCTGTCACGACTAATTCACGCCCCGGAGATAAAACCGGTCCGTACGCGCCTTTTGCCTGTAGAACGTTCGCAATCATGTTGCGGTGAGTCAGAATCGCGCCTTTCGCGACACCTGTCGTCCCCCCCGTATATTGCAGGAATGCAATGTCATCCCCAGACATAAACGGTTTAACGTATTGTAGACGACGACCTTTACGTAGAGCCTGACGCATTGAGATTGCACCAGGTAAATCGTACTTAGGCACCATGCCCTTAACGTACTTCACGACAAAATCGACAATCGTACCTTTCGCTCGTGGCAGCATTTGACCAAGACTGGTTAACACTACGTGTTTGACTGGTGTTTTATCGACGATTTGTTCTAGCGTATTCGCAAAGTTAGACACAATCACAATCGTCGTCGCACCTGAGTCATTCAATTGGTGTTCAAGTTCACGAGGAGTGTAAAGTGGGTTAACGTTTACGGCGATACAACCTGCACGCAAAATACCAAATAATGCTACTGGGTATTGCAGTAAGTTTGGCATCATCAGAGCAACGCGGTCACCCTTTTGCAGTTTTAACTCGTTTTGCAGATACGCTGCGAATGCGCGACTACGCTCTTCCAATTTACGGAAGGTCATAACCGAGCCCATGTTCATGAATGCTGGTTGGTCTGCATATTTTTGTACAGACTGTTCAAACATTTCTACCAAAGACTCATATTGCTCTGGATTAATGGTTTCAGGTACGTCACTTGGATAACGTGAAAGCCATGGTTTATCCACGATGTTACTCCTCGTTTATAACTGGCTAAAAAATAGCGTCCTTTTTATTTTGAAAGCTATTACAGCACAGCGAACGTGCTTGAGCACGCAACTCTCAAACACTTGTTTAAATTTTGTTAACTACACCAAGAATTCGCGTTGCGACCTCGAGTATTTGCTCTAAATGACAGTGATGACCACCCTTGACAGAAACCACTTGCGGTGGGTTCTCTCCCCAATCAGCTTGGTTAGATGGTAAATTCTGAAATCCTTGATCGCCTAATACAATCAAATGAGGACAACGTATTTGGCTGGTAATCGAGTTAGCATGCGCTTGCGCCATTCGGTAAAGCGACGCACATTTTAACTTGGCGTCATGCCGCCAATACCATTTATCTCCTCGCTGCTCTGTTCCACGCTCGACTATCGGTAGAAGCTGCTCAGCGGTTAATTGGTTGGCTTGCATGCGTAATTTTAACGCCAGATCGAAGGAGGCAATGGCTCGCTCTGGCTTGTTTTGCTGTCTTATTCGACTTAAAACGCCATCGCGAAGACGAGGCAAACTGTTAATAGGCTCTTCAGTAAGAGGTCCTGCTCCCTCAATTTGCACAAGACCTTCGACCTGCTCTGGAAACGCAGCACTATAGCAACTTGCGATTAAAGCACCAAGTGAATGCCCTACTAATATCAGTCTGTTTGGTGATAATTCGTCCAAAAACTGATACAAATCGGCAATATAGTCGTGAAAGGGGTAATAATTATCGTGAGATTTATGACTCGATAAACCGTGACCAAAATGATCGATGGCGAGGAGGTGTAAGTGAGGATTAAGTTGGTTCAACTGCTCCATGAGCGCTTTAAAGCTGCCCGCATTATCTAACCACCCATGAAGAAAAACGACTGACAAGTCAGCCGTTTTCTCGTTCCCTATCTCAAGGGCTGCCATTTTGCCGGCAGGAAGCTCGAATTGACGCTCATGCATCGCAGATTATTTGACCTGTTTTATCACTTTACCGTCTTGTGGGAAATCATTACGCCACATGCGGCAGTTAATCGAGTAACATGGGTAAAAGTAGGTTGGCGAGTCATACATGCGTACACGTTCTTCAATTTTCCATAAACGGTACCCTTCCCCCTTAATTACCGGGAAGATGTAACCGTGCTCACCGATCTTTCCTTCTTCTTCCCCTGCTCCTTTGCCTACAACCGTTACCAAACGGCCTTCACTAAAGGCGACAGGCTCTAAATAGCCATCAAAATAGGCGACAAAACGTCCCGTAGGCTCTTCATCAATATCAGGTTTACCAGACTTACTGATAGGAAGGTTTACAATCTCTAGACGCGTTTTATCTTTAAAGTTATCCACTTTAGCGATGATTCCACCAAGGCGAACATCTTCACTCACTTGCCCCTGAGACTCAGCAAAAGCTTTATAGTCTGTAACGACCAATTCTGTGCTTGCATTTAGCTCCTCTGGCAACGAGCTACACGCAGACAAACCAACCGAAGCAAATAATGCGAGAAAAAACCGTCCAAAAACCTTCATAAACCACCTTTCAATATTTGTAACCCCAAGCTGGGGAGATCTCACACGTAAATATCGACACCAAGTAATTGAGCCAGTTCCTCTTTTTTAGCTCGATTCATGACATCCATGTACTGCTCCATTGCTTTACGTGCGCCCCCTTCAGGAAGGTCATATTGCACTTGAGCTCGGTGAATTTGGGACTCATCCACGTGTTTTATGGAGTGCGCCACGGCGTTAGCAACCTTTGAAGGCTGACCTACAGGCTGCTTTGTTTGTGATTTATTTACCTGCTTCTTTTGACTGGCTTTATTAGTGCGATTTGCACCTGGAATCAAAGAAGGAGGCAAGCCATTAATCGACGCCATAGCACTCCATAAAAATACAGGGCAAACGCCCTGCTTTTTGTCAGGTTAATGAAAAACGGACTATTCGCGACCAGGAAGTTTTTTCCATGTCACATTATCACGTAAATAAACAGGGCTCGAATCTTCGACCGGCACGGTATTACCCTTTTTAAATTCTTGTTCAGCAAGAATCACGATGTCTTGTGAATCAGGGTACAGAACGTCACCATGCGTCAAATTAAACGGTAGGTCTGCTAATACTTCTTGGTAGGCATCCCAACCAGTACCTGCTGTCGTCCACGTTGTGTCGTCTGCTTGTGCTTCTTCAACGAGACGTGCTGGTGGAATTACGCATTCTGCATCCATCTCTGCCCACTCACCGTTTGCTTGGCGAGTGTAACGTGCCCAGTAAACTTCACCCATACGTGCATCAATGGCCACAGCGACATCGGTCACACCATGTAAGCGATAGCTACCTTGAGCCATTGCAGCCAGCGTTGAAACGCCGATCATAGGTAAGTCAGCACCGAACGCCAAACCTTGTGCGATACCAATACCGATACGAACACCAGTAAAGCTACCTGGACCACGTCCAAACGCTAACGCATCCAGCTCTTGTAGAGTCAGGCCAGCTTCTTTGAGTACTTCGTCAACCATTGGCAGTACTTTTTTGGTGTGATCGCGTGGTGCAACCGCACTACGTGAAATCACTTGATCATTAGCCAACAACGCAACTGAACAGTTTTCAGTCGCTGTATCGATAGCAAGAATTTTTGCGCTCATTTAACTCTCTACAACTTTCATTTATTGGGTTATGCCTCAGCACTTGCGTCTGTGACAGATTGTTCTGCTTTCAGGAATGCTTTGATTCCATCTAAGTCTCGCGTCCTTGGGATAGGTGGTAGGCTTCCGAGGAAAATACCACCATAGTCTCGCGTGACAAGGCGATTATCACAAATGATCAACGCACCGTGATCCTTCTGATCTCGAATTAATCGCCCTACTCCCTGCTTTAACGTAATCACTGCATCCGGGATTTGTACTTCAGCAAATGGTTCACCGCCACGTAATCGACAATCCTCGATACGGGCTTTGAGTAACGGATCGTCAGGGGCGGTAAACGGTAATTTGTCGATAATAACACAGCTCAGCGCATCACCTCTAACATCAATCCCTTCCCAGAAAGCGCCCGTCGCCACGAGTAAAGCGTTACCCAGTTCCATAAACTCCGCCAAGGTTTTCTGCTTACTCATCTCCCCTTGCATTAACACAGGCAACTCAAGTACTTCTCGGAACTTCTCACCTAGTTCACGCATCATGCTGTGCGAGGTACATAAAAAGAAGCAGCGACCATCATTTTCTTCAATCACCGGAGCAAGCATTCGGACTAACTTATCCGCTAAGCCGTTACTGTTTGGCTCTGGCAAATACCTTGGCACACAAAGGCGCGCTTGTTTTTGATAATCAAAGGGGGACGGCAGAGAAAATTGCTTTGTAGGCTTGAGGCCAAGGCGCTCAGTAAAGTGCTTGAAGTCGCCCGATACAGCTAGGGTTGCTGACGTGAAAATCCACGCGCCTTGTTTAATCTCTATTTGCTCATGGAACTTGTCCGCGACAGAAAGAGGCGTAATGTGCAGAGCGAAATGACGAGGTGAGGTATCGTACCAGTATGAGTAACCGGTAATATCGACATCACATACCCGGTCGATACGGCCTTTGATCAAATTGGCTCGTTCAAAGGCCGTATCCAGTAATTGACTGCGCCCTAAAGCTATTTTGAGTACATCAATCGCCAATTCGAGGCTGTCAGTTAAGCGCAATAATTCTCGCTTAATAGAACCTGATTGCAACGCCTCACGCCAGTTGCCACGAAAGCCTGGCTCACCCAATACAATCCGCATGTCCATTGCGCTTTGCATGAGTTTGTCGCCCACTTTTTGCAATTGACGCATATCTTTGGCTTCGGTGCGATAGGCTATTTCAATGTCTTTGGCAAGATCGTGAATTTGGCGGCTTGAAACTGACTGGCCGAAATATTCGCTCGCAATATCTGGCAACTGATGAGCTTCATCAAAGATAAACACATCGGCTTCTGGAATCAGTTCACCGAATCCTGTTTCTTTGATCGCTAAATCAGCAAGAAACAAGTGATGGTTCACTACAACAATGTCGGAATCCATGGCTCGCTTACGCGCTTTCAATACAAAGCAATCAGTGTAGCTCGGACATTCTTTACCTAAACAGTTATCATTGGTTGAGGTGATGGTCGGAATGATCATGCTGTCTTCTGGTAGATCATCACAATCCCCAAGGTCACCTGTTTTGGTTTCTGATGACCAAGCACGCACTTTAACCAGTTGAGTTAATAACGTCGGGTCAGATTCATTAGTGTGGCTTTCGACCATTTGGCGGCTCAAACGATCCAAACACAGATAATTAGAACGCCCTTTTAATAACGCCACTTGGCCATAAAAACCAAGCGCATTGACCATGAGCGGTAAGTCACGATGGTACAACTGCTCTTGCAAGTTTTTCGAGCCTGTACTGATGATCACTTTTTTACCGCTCAACAGCGCAGGGACTAGGTATGCGAAGGTCTTACCGGTTCCGGTTCCTGCCTCCACCACCAACTGGGTTTGATCTTTGATCGCACTGCTGACGGCTTCCGCCATATCGATTTGTGGCTGACGAGCTTGAAAGCCAGGAATGGCCTTACCTAACGCGCCATCAGAGGAAAAAGTTTTTGCGATCATGCTTGGTATTGAGTTTGAAAAATTATCGAGAGTATATCAGAGGAATAGGAGTGACATCAGCCCACAATCTGACCAGCTTGCGGCGACACGCGGATATTTTGTTGAAACCAACGTAAGAATAGATTATTTATGGTGAAACATGGCTGTACAGTTACACCCGCCAGGGAATAATAACAAATTCGTACGCTAAAATATTAATGCATGGAAGTACCTGATTTATGGAAAAGAAAACACTGTTGACTCACTGTTCTGACGCCCCGGGTCTCATCTCGAAAATTACTAATATCTGTTACAAGCACCAACTCAACATCGTTCACAATAACGAATTTGTTGATAATACCAGTGGCCACTTTTTCATGAGAACGGAGTTGGAGGGGTACTTCAACGATCAAACGTTTCTTGCCGACTTGGACCAAGCTCTCCCGCAAGGTGCTAAGCGTAAATTGGTTGGCTCTCGCCGTAAGCGCATCGTCATTCTCGTCACAAAAGAAGCGCATTGTTTAGGCGATATTCTGATGAAAACCTACGATGGAAGCCTAGATGTTGAGATCGCCGCTGTGGTGGGGAATTACGACAAACTGCAAACTCTCACTGAGCGCTTCGACATTCCTTACCACCATGTGACCCATGAAAATCTTAGCCGTGAAGAACACGAGCAGAAGATGCTAGAAGTGATCGATCAATACGATGCTGACTTTTTGGTGCTAGCTAAATACATGCGCGTATTAACGCCGACGTTTGTTGAGAAATATCACCACAAAATCATTAATATTCACCACAGCTTCTTACCTGCTTTTATTGGCGCGAAGCCATATCAACAAGCTTACGATCGCGGTGTGAAAATCATCGGTGCAACAGCACACTTCGTGACTAATGATTTAGATGAAGGGCCGATCATCAAGCAAGACGTAATTCCTGTCGACCATACATTCAATGCCCAAGATATGGCGCAAGCGGGACGCGATGTAGAGAAGAACGTATTGAGTAAGGCTTTGAATAAAGTGATCAATGACCACGTCTTTGTTTATGGGAATAAGACAGTGATCCTTTAAGTTCATCGCTTTTGAATGAAAGAAAGGGTTGCTCATTTGCAAACCTTTCTTCTTTCTAGTCGTTCAAAACTTGCTTATTCAGCCTGCTCAGACTCCACAATACGCTTAAGTGAATGCGGGTGCAGTTTGATACAAATGTCTTGGTACTTAAACGCCACCGTTGGGTTGTTCAAGCGTTCGCCTTCCCCTTTCGGGCTCGACAATTTGCTCTTCACACCCAGCTCTTCCAACTCGTCAAAACGCGCGCCAAACGCTGGGTAAGTGTGTTTCAAATCAGCAAGAAACGCGTCTGCGGTTTCAGCATGAGATGGAATCACGAACTCCACATGTTCCCAGCTTTCATTTGGGTAGATTTTGCCTTCCGCAGGGTATGGCAGTTCCAGACACTCAATCTTCCAACCACGGCTTTCCAACGCTTTGTCGAATTCGATAACGATGATTGGACGACCGTTGATTTTCGCTTGTGAAATCACCTTACCGTATTGATTCCATGCTTCATGCGCGGCTTTTGCTGTTTCAGTATCATTAATTCGCAGCGCAATATGGTCAGCTTGAGCAAAGCTCAGATCCAGTTTTAACAGGGATGCAAGCTCTTCAATCTTCGCCATAAATGCATCCAGATCTTGGATCATCAATTTAGGCGCTAGGCGTTTTTCAACTAGTTGAGTCGTCATTGTGGTTCTCTTTTGGGGCGATTTATCTTATTACTCTGAGCGCAATAGTAAACGCAAACCAAACCACATTTCCATTCAATCGAAAAAGTATAAATTTCCCCAATTCCTCTCTGTATGAAAAGCAATAAAGTTGTTATCATTAGCCCCATTTTTGTGAACTCCAACAGAACTCGGCACTTACTTCGCCGAGTTCTTCGTCCTTGAATTGAAGGAAACGCGTGTGAATATCCAAGCACTTATTAATGACAAAGTATCTCAGGCTCTAGAAGCCGCTGGCGCACCTGCAGGCAGTCCTGCAGCAGTACGCCAATCAGCAAAGCCACAATTTGGTGACTACCAAGCAAACGGCGTAATGGGCGTTGCTAAAAAACTGGGTACTAACCCACGAGAATTTGCACAGAAAGTACTGGATGTTCTAGATCTAGATGGTATTGCGAGCAAGACAGAAATCGCTGGTCCTGGTTTCATCAACATTTTCCTAAGCGAAGAGTTCCTAGCAAAACAAGCGGAAGCAGCACTGGCTGACTCACGTCTTGGCGTTGCAGCAGACGAAGCTCAAACTATCGTTGCTGACTACTCTGCACCAAACGTTGCTAAAGAAATGCACGTTGGTCACCTACGTTCAACCATCATCGGTGATGCAGTAGTACGTACTCTTGAGTTCCTAGGTCACAAAGTGATCCGTGCGAACCACATCGGTGACTGGGGTACTCAGTTCGGTATGCTTATCGCAAACCTTGAGCGTGTACAACAAGAGTCTGGCGAAGTTTCTATGGAACTGGCTGACCTTGAAGGCTTCTACCGTGAGTCTAAGAAACTGTACGACGAAGACGAAGAATTCGCAGTGAAAGCGCGAAACTACGTTGTGAAACTGCAAAGCGGTGACGAGTACTGTGCAGAAATGTGGAAAAAACTCGTTGATGTAACCATGATCCAAAACCAGCGCAACTACGACCGTCTAAACGTGTCACTGACTCGTGACGACGTGATGGGCGAGAGCATGTACAACGACATGCTTCCTAAGATCGTTGCAGACCTAAAAGAACAAGGTCTTGCCGTTGAAGATGATGGCGCGCAAGTTGTATTCCTAGATGAATACAAGAACAAAGATGGCGAACCAATGGGCGTTATCGTTCAAAAACGCGATGGCGGTTTCCTATACACAACAACAGACATCGCATGTGCAAAATATCGTTATGAAGAGCTAAGCGCAGACCGTGTGCTTTACTTCATCGACTCACGTCAACACCAGCACCTAATGCAAGCTTGGACAATTGTTCGTAAGGCAGGCTACGTACCTGAGTCAGTATCTCTTGAGCACCACGCGTTCGGCATGATGCTTGGTAAAGATGGTAAGCCATTCAAAACTCGTGCGGGTGGTACCGTTCGTCTTGCCGACCTTCTAGATGAAGCAGAAGTTCGTGCAGCACAACTGATCGAATCTAAAAACCCTGAACTAGATGCGGAAGAAAAAGAGAAGATCTCTAAAACAGTTGCAATGGCAGCGGTTAAATACGCAGACCTTTCTAAGCACCGTACTACGGACTACGTGTTCGATTGGGACAACATGCTAGCGTTCGAAGGTAACACTGCACCGTACATGCAATACGCTTACACTCGTGTAGCATCTGTATTCGCTAAAGCAGGCGTTTCTATGGATGATCTACAAGGTGAAATTAAGATCACTGACGAGAAAGAAAAAGCGCTTATCGCAAAACTTATGCAGTTCGAAGAAGCGGTTCAATCCGTTGCTCGCGAAGGTCAACCACACATCATGTGTAGCTACCTATTCGAACTAGCAGGTCAGTTCTCTAGCTTCTACGAAGCATGCCCTATCCTAGTTGCTGAAGACGAAGTTGTGAAACAAAGCCGTCTGAAACTAGCAGCCCTAACAGCGAAGACCATCAAGCAAGGTCTGTCTCTACTAGGTATTGATACTCTAGAGCGTATGTAAGCAAATCGAGAATCGAGAATCGAGAATCGAGAATCGAGATGATTTCGAAAGGTTGGCGTGAAAGCGTCAACCTTTTGTTTTATCTGGCGTATACTGATGTCATTCAATTCAAATCGGATAATATAATGAGTTTTGAACTGCACCCTCAATTGGCAAAAGACACTACCGTTATCGGTCACTTCCCACTGTGTGTGGCGCTTCTACATAAAGACAATGCCGTGCCATGGGTTATCTTGGTACCAAAACGTGCAAACCTGAAAGAGCTTCACCACTTGCCAATGAAAGAACAGCAACAGTTTTTGCTAGAGTCTCAGGCAGTAAGCCAAGCACTAGAAGCAACATTCCGTCCAGACAAGTTAAACCTAGGCGCACTAGGTAACATGGTACCTCAGCTACACATTCACCATATTGCTCGCTTCAAAGATGACGTAGCATGGCCGGGACCAGTTTGGGGCAACACCAAAGGTGAATTCCGTACAGAAGAAGAGCAAAATGAATTGCTTGGCCGTATTAAAAACGTGCTATCACTGAGCTCTATTTTCCAAAAAGCATAGCCGCTGCCAGCGAAAATAATTCGCCTTTGAATACGGCTGAAACAGACAGAGAAAGATTAATACGCATTTGTAACAATCTTTCTCATTTTTCTAGGATTATCACTAGAATAAAACTTGTTTAGACTGCCAACTCAGTTAGAGAGGGTCATCATGAAACAAGTCTTCAACACATTCCGATACGTCAGCTGGATCGCCATCATCTGTTCTATGGCTGCTTCATTCTTGCTTTTTCTTATGGGCGCAGCAAAAACCTATTCGGCATTTGCGGTCTTCATTCTTAATCAAACACCTCCAGAAGCACTCGCACATTTAGATAAAGCAGACATCGCGATCGCATATTTGATCAAATCACTGGATACGTTTCTTGTCGCACTAGTTTTGTTCATCTTTGCTCACGGCATCTACACACTGTTTATTTCCAACAAAGCTAAAGCGAAAACACAAGAACAGTCGGTTTTGCATTGGATCAGAACCCCAAACATCGGTCACCTAAAAAACATTTTGGCTGAAGTCATCATCGTGATCTTGTTTGTGAAGTTCTTAGAGCTCGTGCTGATTAACTTCGACAGCTTAGATTGGACGATCTTAACATTACCTATTTCGATTTTAGTTTTAAGTCTTGGTTTAAAGTTCCTAGGGTTAGGCGCGACTAAACACTCTGAAGAACATTAATTTCGCTGTATTCACAAACAATAACCAGCAAAATAAAAGCCGCATCATTGCTGATGCGGCTTTGTCGTTTTTACGTGATAATTTTTAGGTGACTAATTTTGATAGTCGCTACATGGTGACTGTCAGAGACAAACCATCTTGTTTAGTCACTGAGTAGCGAACTCGAGTCACGTCATGAGCTTTATTAGTGTCAACTAAGCGGCTAACTTTACCCTTCTTAATCCACACGCTTAACATCGCGTCGGCGCCATCTTCACTCATCCCAAACTGTTTAGCCAGATCTGACTGGGAGACGGTTCCTTTGTCTGCAATGTATTGATAAAGCTCTTTTAAAATCATGCTATTTGCGCCTCTAATGCACCGTTTTGTTTCTTACCAACTTGTTTGAACACACGGTATGTGCCAAAGAAGATAGCTACGATCACAGCCATCCAAATACCACTTGTTACTGGGCTATCTGCGAAATGCGTCAATTGGTTGTAGAACGTCGCACATAGGTAAGCCAAACCCATTGTCCAAACCGCGATAAAGCGTGCGAACTTATGACCAAACTCACGTACGTAAGCACCCATCGCCGCCACACAAGGTGTGTACAGTAGGATAAAGATTAGGTAAGCAAATGCGGCATTACCAGAAGCAAACTGCGATTTGATGTTACCGAAGATAGAAGCATCGACTTCTTGCTCTTCTGCAACGGCATTTGAGTCAGTTAAGTCACCCACTTCAATACCTAGTGGATCTGAGTAGCTCAAACCGGCTAAGTTTTCAGGGATACTCATTACTGCCTCTTCTAGGCTGCCCATTAGATCAAATTCTGCGTCTTCACCGTCGCTTGGCGTAGTGTATAGACTGTTCAGCGTACCAACTACCGCCTCTTTTGCGAAGATACCAGTAATGATACCTACGGTCGCTGGCCAGTTGTCTTCTTGAACACCGATTGGTGAGAATACTGGAGTCACAACTTGCGCTGCTTTAGAAAGCACAGAGTTTTCGCTGTCTTCGTTACCAAAACTGCCATCAGTCCCCAATGAGTTGAAGAAACTCAGAATAGCAACAACGATAACGATGGTTTTACCTGCACCAAGTACAAAGCGCTTTAGCTTTTGCCAAGTTTTGATCACCACGTTTTGTAGCGTCGGAAGCTCGTAATCTGGCATTTCCATCAATAGGCTATCGCTGCTACCTGGGTAAAGCGTGTGCTTAAGGAAAAGACCTGTGAAGATCGCTGCCACAATACCAAGTAGGTAAAGTGCGAATACAATGTTCTGGCCAGAACCTGGGAAGAATGCCGCAGCGAATAGCGCGTATACAGGCAGACGAGCACCACATGACATAAATGGTGCCATAGAGGCAGCCAGTTTACGCTCACGTTCTTGGTCTAGAGTACGAGTTGCCATGATTGACGGTACGTTACAGCCAAAACCAAGAACCAACGGTACAAATGCTTTGCCCGGTAGGCCGATCTTCTGCATCACTTTATCTAGTACGAATGCTGCACGAGCCATGTAACCTGAGCTCTCAAGTACCGCTAGGAAGAGGTACAAACACGCGATAACCGGAATGAAGGTTGCAACCGTCTGGATACCTCCACCGATACCATCAGCAAGAACCGTCACTAACCACACAGGCAAATGACCGTCTAACAAGTGATGCCCACCATCAACCAACAATGCGCCCACACCAATGTCAAAAAAGTCGATAAATGCACTACCGATGTTAATCGAGAACATAAACATCAGGTACATAACAACAAAGAAGAAAGGAATTCCAATCCACTTGTTCAAAATAAACTGGTCGAGTCTTTCAGTCACACTACGACTTAACTTGCCTTCGCTTCGGCGAACTTTTTTACACTGTTCATGCAGATGCGTGTACTTAGTATCCGCGACATGCAAATCGATATCCAAATCTAACGTCGTAATGACTTCCAATACTTTGCTTCTATCAATATCAGAAAGACTATTGAGCACCATTGTGTCTTTTTCAAGCGCACGAATCGCTAGTGCACGATGAGCGACGGTTTGGTCGTTAAAAAGTGCGGAAACCGTTTGAATTGCCGACTCCATCTTCTCACCGTAATGCAAAGACAATTCCTTAAGTGGCACTCCTTGAACGATGGATTTATGAAGCTTTTCTTTAAACTCTGCCACTTGAGTTTTATTGGTTGCAGATAAACTGACAACCGGACAACCTAACGTTTTCTCAAGCTCTGCAACGTTAATCATCTGACGTTCACGCTTTAGCGCATCCATCTTGTTGAGGACAACAATCATAGGGCGACCAAGTTCGCGAAGTTGCAGCGTCATATATAAGCTGCGCTCTAAACTTGTAGCATCCACCACGTTAATAATGAGATCAGCAGGATGAGTTAGAACCGCACGCGATGCGATGGATTCATCAATACTATTACTATCATTACCACTGTCTAATGAGTAAATACCCGGAAGGTCAGTGAGCAAAAACTCATCCCCAGCATGCTTGAATTGTCCCGTTTTCTTTTCAACCGTGACGCCTGCCCAGTTACCAACTTGCTGTTTTGCGCCAGTTAAACCATTAAATAGCGTCGTTTTACCACTATTAGGGTTACCTACGGTTAGCACTTGATATTGCATGACACTCGCTCCACTTCAATTTTCTGAGCAATTGTTTCTCGCAATGCGACAGACACACCACGGACTTCGACTTGTAAAGGATCGCCCATTGGCGCACGTCGAATCACTTTGACTTCTGTATTGGGAAGCAGCCCCATTACCATGAGTTTCTTTCTGATATCTGATGAAAGACCATCTAACAACCGAATCGTCACCGTATCGCCAGGATTAATCTCTGATAACTTCATAGTGGCCCTTAAGAGTATTGCTAATGAGAAATATTATTATTTAATAAGTTTAGGTTGCCAATATTACTCCCCTATACCCCTTCAATCCTTGTGTGAAATCAAAGATTCCGTAAATGTTTTCACGCTTTCAAACGTTAACTTCGTAAATTTCCTCTCGTTATTTACGTCAAAATTAACAATTAAAAATGACACCTAACGAAACAAAAATGTCACAAACCAAGACAGAAAACAAAAAAATCAAATTAAAACAATGGTTTAATTAAAAAACCAAACATTGTCGCTTTTCTCATATAAACATGGCGTTATTTTTATAAGAAAAATAAGTAACCTCTCGTATAGTTACTCCATCGAGAGGGCAACCTCTCTAATAAATTCCAGAGGTGGCATAGCAACATGTCACTCCGGCAGCAAGCGAAGGTGTCCTTGACACCCGTGGTATAGTCCCCCCGGCTATACCACGATATTTTTTTCACCTCTTTCAAAACTTCTTTACCTTATCCATCTTTTCAACACAGTTTTCGTTTTCACGAATGTCGCATGCCATCATTCACCCAAATGAACAACGCTCTTTTGATACAGCAATACAACTGTCATTTATTTGTCGCAACTATAAGTAAATCATTCTCTTGAAGCCATTTATGCTTATTGCTATGAACATCGCGACTAACAGATAGAACGTGATCGTGCTTACGTGTTGAGAATGGATTTGTAGGCTAGATGTGATGAAGAAACAATGAAACTTACTGCGTTAGCAACTGCAGCAATAATAGAGCACTGCATGCAGCTCCCCAGCATCTTAACTATTAACTAGGGAGCGTATAATGAAGGTTTTCTAGTTAATTTCTTGGCTTTCTTGAGTCAAAGCAAACTTGGACGGGGGCAAACCAAAATGTAGCTTAAACTTTTGGCTAAAGTAAGATGGATCATTAAAGCCACAGTTAAAGGCGACTTCACTGATTTTCTCACCCGCCAATAACTGTTCACACGCCGTTTCCAAACGAACCTCTGTGACATAGTCTTTTAACGTTCTTGACGAGGCAGATTTAAAACGTCTCTGCAAAGAACGTTCAGACATATACAGCATTTTAGCGGCTGACGCAGTGCCAAATTCAGGATCATGGTAATGCTCTGCCACTAATTGATAGACTTTTTGCAACCACTCTTTCTCTGGTGTGACTTGATCTTCTGCAATAGTTACAGGATTGAATTCTTGCTGCGGTTCATCCAAATAACTCCTTTCCTTCGCAGATGGCCATGTGATCTCGACTTTGTTCTGAGCATCAGAAGAGAAGACAGCCAAATAACCACCACTCGTTGTCACTAGTTGGGCAAGGTGGTCAATACTCAACTCAGAGTGATTTAAGTTAGATGGAAGCCCAGTCACGACTTTATTAGGTAATTGCGTCCCGTAATCAAGAAAGCTCAATGACACAATATCATGCCCCTCTTCTAGCATAATTCTAACCGTTTGACCTCGGAAAGAGCGCTTGATGATATTGGCAAAAATGCTATTGAAAATAACATCAAGATTAAAACTTTCCAGAGCAACCCGGCTCTGCTTGCTCTCATCTTCTAGCTTTACCAAAATACCCGCTTTTGCAAAGTCATCTTGCCATACATCAACCACTGACTGAGTTATCTGACTCAAGTTGTAGTTCTGACTCCCACCACTTACATCACTTGGAACACTTTTGAGTTCATTTAACTGCCAATTCGTTTTAGCCAAATGATCCTCTGTCGCAGTATCCAGAGGCATAGGTAGTTTCGCCACAATAAAGTCGACGCTTGATTTTATGGATAGAGCTACATGGTCTACGAGTAGGTTTCTAACTTGAATCTGTTTACGTAATTGCTGGTTGCTCGTAAGCAACACTCTACTTTGATGTCTTAACTGATTCGTTTTGAGAGTCACTTGAGCTGCTAGATCACGGTTAGCCTGTACAACGTAGCGAGAGCGCCAGAAAACAAGTAATGCGACGACCGCAATACTAGCTACGACAAAGCCTAAAATAGCAAATCGCGATAGATACCAAGGATGAAGGACGATAAAGTGAGATTCTAAACCAACGACTCCAGTGGCAACTTGAGACTCATTACTGACCTGCAAGTGATATTCACCGGAACTAAGGTGCTCGAGTGTCAGTTGGCCCCCCTCTAACGTTTGCCATGGGTCATCGTTGTTCAATCGATAGTACAAGTTTTGACTGTCTGGTTTTGGCATCACACCGAATAAAAAACTCAGCGAAGATCCATATGGCAGTGTGAGCCCATTCAGATCGGCACTACCAACTTGCAGAACTTCATTTTCAAGCACAACTTGGCTAACAATAAACTTAGACTCTGGGGGATTAGATACAAGCAGCTTGGATGCTTCTGCTTTTACGAGTCCGTACTTCGACCCCAGAACAAGCTCTCGCTCACCAATTTCTGTCTGCTGTATAACGCTACAAATACCAGGGAGGAACTCATTGTTCATTAAGCCTGATGACGATGAGTAATGTTTCACTAACTCACCCGAAAAGTGGTAATAGCTTAAACCGACAGAGGAAGCTAACCATACACCTTGCCTGTCTCTGATCAAGCAAGCAGGTCTGGCGTTGGGCTCACTCATTTCAACAACACGTTTTTCATCGCTTCGTGTATCAGTTTTAAACACACCATAAGATGAAGCAAACCACTGGCTGCCATCAACCGCCGTGGTCATGTCTAATGATTCACCAAACTTTTCTGAAAAACGGATAAACTGGATGTTGTCATTACTGTATTGGTATACGCCATGATCGGTGCCTATTAATAGGGCATCTTCAGTATCATATAGGCGCGTAACCTTAGCAGGCAAATACTGACTTACTAGCCACTCACTTCCAAAGTTTCGTACGCTTCGTGCAGCAGTATCAACATTGTAAAGATGGTATCCGCTTGATACCCAAAGACGGTCATCACCATCAACGGTCACATGCTCTACGGCATGTCCGGCCATAACCTGTAAATAAGGAAATGTAATCTTGTTGAGACCATTTAGCTCAAATAATTCCAGCCCTTTTGAGGTCGCAAGCCAAAGCATACCGTTTTGAAATGCAAATTCATTGATCTGCGACTCCAACTCTAAGACTTGGTTAATCCCACTCTTTCCTGAACGATAAATCTTTCGGTCATCAGCAAACCAAAGCGCACCATCAGGACCTTCAATAGTTTGCCGAATTCGTCCTGATAGGGTGTGTGAGTCATAACTACTAAAGGTCACTCGTTCAAATTTTTTACTAAATAGCGAGTAATAACGAATACCTTGGTTAGTCGCAATCCACATCCCTCCCATATTGTCGCTCAACAACGAATAAATCTTCGTGTTATCTAACTCTAACTCAAGAAAACTTGCAGGCGCGACTTCGGTGACCTCACCTGAAAAAAATGAGTACAAATAAAGACCATGCTCGGTCCCCACCCAATACTCTTGATTTGTCTCTGCGAATGTCAAAACATGTGAGCCGCCAATTCTAATCACTTCTTTATCAGGCTGGTAAATGTTGAAAATTAAAGCGCCACGCAATGTACCTATCAAAATTTCTCTTCGCGTGTGTGAATAATAGACTTTCTCAATGTAGTTTTGACCTGAGGCAGCGACATGGTCAAACTTATCACCTTCAGAAAGATAGAAGCCGGAAGTCGTTGCTAGTGCCCACTTGGTTTCAACTAGCACCGCATCATTAATGTAAACGTAGCTATTATTACTATGTTGATAGAGCTGCAATAGAGAGAAAGAGTTTAACTCGCTAGTGTCGATATTGTAGGTATAGAAATGCGCGCCATCACTCACCCAAATATAGTTCTTTGAAGACCCTATTTTTCTTATTTGTGAGCCTGGATTTAAACTAAAGACTAAACGTCGTTCCTGATTTGGATAGGTTCGATAGACCTCATTTTCAATAAAGGTCCAAAAAGCACCTTTATGATAAGCCAACTGCTTAGCCGACGTTTGTAGGAAGCTACCTGATTTAGGCAATATAGTTTGACCATCGTAAAACAGGACTCGTCCGTGTACGTCATGAATCCACAAACCGCCCTTTTCACCCAAGAACAACTTTTTAGCCGCGATAAAAGTACCCTTTGCCTGAGTTGGCAAAGGGTAAAAGATTGCATTTGCATTATGAAGCGCAAATGCTTGGTAGGATAAGACAAAGCCCAACAGAGCAAGGGCTAATTGGCGTAGCAAGACGAAAACCTTTTGTATCAATTTGTGCTCGGAAAGTGACCGTTCATCGTTTGTAAAACATGGATTGATACGGTTATTTTGAGCTGATAATTATTGGTAATGATATCTCAATTACTTTCTGAGAAAAGGCTCGCCTTACCAAAGGTTGTAATTCTTACTACTGGATCACGTTAAAAAGACTACTCCTACATTACGACAGCACTTAATCTGACTTTTTGTTCAAGCATTGCTCAAAACTATTCGCCATATTGTTGAGAAAAGTAAAGTAACTGCCAGGTTTTGCTTCAATTGTGCTCCCTAACGGGTCAAGCTCGCCTTTAGCGACATCACTGCCTCTCATTACACTCTGAACGACAGCCGGAGTAAACTGAGGTTCAGAAAATACACAAGCCACATCTCCACCACTTAGCTTTTGACGAATTTGAATTAAGGTCTTCGCTCCTGGCTTGCGTTCTGGGCTCACAGTAAAATGCCCCATTTGATTTAGTTCATAACGATCTTCGAAATAACCGTAAGCATCATGGAATACAAAGTAACCTTTGTTTTTTACTGGTGCCAGCTTCTGCTTTATCTGTTGGTCAGTGTCTTTTAGCTCGAGTTCAAACTTTTTGAGGTTCGCTTGATATTGAGCTGCATTTTCCGGATCAAGTGACACAAGTTGATTCACAACAGCCTTGGCCACTTGTTGTGCTTGGCTTACACCTAGCCAAAAGTGCGGATCATGTGAGCCATGATCGTGCCCATCATGGTCATGGTTGTGCTCACTATCAAATTCACGCAATTCTAGATTTGGAATTTGACTAATAGTCAAAGTATTCGATCTATCCGAAACAACTTTCTCTAGAAACGGTTCAAGATCATGTCCGTACCAGATAACCAAATCAGCCGAAGCGACCTTTTTAACATCCGATGGACGCAAAGCATAGTCATGGGGTGATGTGTTAGACTGCAATAGCACGTCTGGTGTAGTTACTCCTTGAGTAAGCTCTGTTACTAACAACTGAATAGGTTTGATACTCGTCAGTACCGTTACCGCCTGTGCTGGCAGTGTTAACATTGCTGAGGCAGCAAGAATTAATGCTCTTTTCATAGTTTTACTTGGGATATGGCGTGGAAAGTGAGATAATGTTACATTATAACATTATTGATTTGCAAATGAGTTTCATTCATGTCTTCCTTAGTCCATCTTGAGCAGTTATGCGTCGAGTTCGATGGCCGCAGAGTTCTCGATAACATTAGTATGGAATTAGAAAAGGGCAAAATAACTACCCTAATTGGTCCCAATGGAGCGGGAAAATCAACGTTAGTCAAAGTTATCTTAGGTCTTCAAAAGCCGACTAGCGGCAAGTTGAACCGACAAAGAAAACTGAAAATTGGTTACGTTCCTCAAAAGTTGAAGCTCAATGACTCCCTTCCATTGAATGTAACCCGCTTCCTAAATTTAGCAGGAAAATACAGTAAGCAGGAGTGCATTGATGCATTAAGGCTTGTTGGCGCTGAACATTTACTTAATAGTAATATGCATCGCTTATCCGGTGGTGAAAACCAACGAGTGTTACTGGCGCGCGCTCTGCTTCAGCGTCCTCAGCTGTTGGTATTAGACGAACCAGCTCAGGGTGTGGATATCCAAGGTCAAATCGAT
Source organism: Vibrio sp. 2033 (assembly GCF_033339735.1). Classification (NCBI taxonomy): domain Bacteria; kingdom Pseudomonadati; phylum Pseudomonadota; class Gammaproteobacteria; order Vibrionales; family Vibrionaceae; genus Vibrio; species Vibrio sp. 2033. The sequence continues at coordinate 59,636 of NZ_JAWOVC010000013.1, read as the reverse complement.
CTCTATGACTTAATTGAGAGCATTCGTCACCGCTTTGATTGTGGCGTATTTATGGTGTCGCATGACTTACATTTAGTGATGGCGAAAACGGACGATGTTATTTGTCTGCATCACCATGTTTGCTGCTCAGGTTCACCTGCCACTATTACTCAGCACCCTTCTTACATCGCACTATTTGGCAATGCTGCGAGAGAGTCTCTCGCGTTTTATCATCACGACCATGAGCACCATCATCACGATTTATCCGGAACGCCAGTAAGCGGTGATGCGACATCATGCTCCCACCATAAACACGGACATCACCATCATGATTGAGTTTCTCCTACCTTCTATTCTTGCTGGTATTGGTATCGCGATCATTGCCGGTCCACTTGGGTCATTTGTCGTTTGGCGTAAAATGGCTTACTTCGGAGATACCCTAGCTCATGCATCGTTAATGGGCCTAGCGCTGGGCTTCTTGCTCAACGTAAATCTCTACCTTGCGCTACTCGTCTGCTGTTTAGCTCTGGCCGTTTTGCTTGTCACTCTGCAAAAGCAACAACTTGTGGCTACAGACACGTTGTTAGGTATCTTGGCACACAGTGCACTCTCTATCGGTTTAGTATCGGTTAGCTTTTTGGAAAACGTGCGCGTCGATTTAATGAGCTACCTATTTGGGGACTTACTTGCCGTCTCTCCACAAGATCTGATGTTTATTTACGCAGGTGTTGTTGCGGTAAGTGCGTGTTTGTACGTCTTCTGGCGCCCACTGCTTTCTAGCACTGTTAGTGAAGAACTTGCCGCTGTTGAGGGCGTGAATACAGACTTAGTTAGATTGGTGTTAATGCTAATGGTGGGTGTAGTAATCGCAGTAGGTATGAAGTTCGTTGGCGCGTTGATCATGACTTCGCTCCTAATTATCCCAGCAGCAACAGCACGTAAAGTCTCTTCATCACCAGAGCAAATGGCATTGTTCGCATCCATTATTGGCTCAGTGGCAGTACTGATGGGGCTTAGCCTATCATGGCACTTCGATACACCGGCCGGCCCTTCCGTAGTGATCAGCGCAACATCCTTATTTATGCTGAGCCAGCTGATTAAAAGCAAAGCGTAATCGCATTGAGTATTAAACGCGAAAGACCTTGCTAACAACAAACATAAACCCACGGGAACGGAAAAAGAAAAGCCTGCGAAGTCGCAGGCTTTTTAATACTTATTAAGTAGTGTGGTCGATTACCAACCCGTCACTTCACGTAGACCTTGGCCGATCTCTGCTAGAGATTTCACAGTTTTAACGCCAGCCGCTTCTAGTGCAGCAAATTTGTCTTCAGCAGTACCTTTACCACCAGAGATAATCGCACCAGCATGGCCCATACGCTTACCAGGAGGTGCAGTTACACCAGCAATGTAAGAAACCACTGGCTTCGTTACATTTTCTTTAATGTATGCTGCTGCTTCTTCTTCTGCAGTACCACCGATCTCACCGATCATAACGATCGCTTCTGTCTCAGGGTCTTCTTGGAACAGTTTTAGGATATCAATGAAGTTTGAACCCGGGATTGGGTCACCACCGATACCAACACAAGTAGACTGGCCGAAACCTTCGTCAGTGGTTTGTTTAACTGCTTCGTAAGTTAGAGTACCGCTACGAGATACGATACCTACTTTGCCTTTCTTGTGAATGTGACCAGGCATGATACCGATCTTACACTCATCAGGAGTGATAACACCCGGACAGTTAGGACCGATCATGCGAACGCCAGTTTCTTCTAGCTTCACTTTCACGTCGATCATATCTGTAGTAGGGATACCTTCAGTAATCGTTACGATTAGCTCGATACCCGCGTCAATCGCTTCTAGGATTGCATCTTTACAGAAAGGTGCTGGTACGTAGATGACTGTCGCTGTTGCACCAGTCGCTTCTACTGCTTCACGAACTGTGTTGAATACAGGAAGACCTAGGTGAGTTTGGCCGCCTTTACCTGGAGACACACCACCAACCATTTGCGTACCGTATGCGATAGCTTGCTCTGAGTGGAAAGTACCTTGACCACCAGTGAACCCCTGACAGATTACTTTAGTGTCTTTGTTAATTAATACAGACATTATTTAGCCTCCGCAGCAGCAACAACTTTCTGAGCAGCATCAGTTAGCGACTCAGCAGCAATGATATCAACATCAGAATTAGCAAGAACTTCGCGACCTAGGTCAGCATTAGTACCTTCAAGACGAACAACAACAGGTACGCTTACGCCTACCTCTTTAACCGCACCGATAATACCTTCTGCGATCATGTCACAACGTACAATACCACCGAAGATGTTAACAAGTACCGCTTTCACATTGTCATCAGATAGGATGATCTTGAATGCTTCAGCAACACGCTCTTTCGTCGCGCCGCCACCTACATCTAAGAAGTTAGCTGGTTTGCCGCCGTGTAGGTTTACGATATCCATCGTACCCATTGCTAGGCCTGCACCGTTAACCATACAGCCAACGTTACCGTCTAGTGCTACGTAGTTCAGCTCCCACTGAGCTGCGTGTGCTTCACGCTCATCTTCTTGTGAAGGATCATGCATTTCACGAAGCTTAGGCTGACGATACAGTGCGTTTGAGTCGATGTTGATCTTACCGTCAAGACATAGCAAGTTGCCTTCGCCGGTAATCACAAGTGGGTTGATCTCTAGCAGAGCAAGATCGTACTGAGAGAACATAGTGCCAAGACCCATAAAGATCTTAACGAATTGTTTGATTTGGTCGCCTTCAAGACCAAGTTTGAACGCTAGCTCACGACCTTGGTAAGCTTGTGGACCTACTAGTGGGTCAATTGCTGCTTTGTGGATGAGTTCCGGCGTTTCTTCCGCAACTTTTTCAATTTCCACACCACCTTCGGTAGAAGCCATGAAAACGATCTTACGGCTAGCACGGTCAACTACCGCACCTAGGTATAGTTCGTTCGCAATATTTGAAGCTTCTTCAACAAGGATTTTTGTTACTGGCTGACCATTTGCGTCTGTTTGGTAAGTTACTAGGTTTTTACCTAACCACTTCTGTGCAAACTCTTTAACGCCTTCTTTTGTATCGTGTAGCTCTACGCCACCCGCTTTACCACGGCCACCAGCGTGAACCTGACATTTAACTACTTTCTTGGCTGTACTGATACGGCCTGCGGCTTCAAAAGCTTCTTGTGGTGTATCACACGCGTAGCCTTCTGGCACAGGCAAACCGAATTCTGCAAACAGCTGTTTGGCTTGGTATTCATGCAAATTCATTTCGATATTCCGTTTGTTTTTCCCTTAAGGGATTTATTATTTCCATAACGCTGCAGTCTTGGCTGCTTGTACGTCTGTAGGGTCTTCTCAAATCAATCCTTCATAACGAGTACTCTTACTGAAGGATTAAAATGAAGGCCAAACGTTGAGCTAGTCTAGCCATTGAAATTTTTAACGTCTAGCTACCTACGATAACTAGACGTTTTAGCGATATTAAACGTCTAATAGGAGACGTGCTGGGTCCTCTAGTAACTCTTTAATCGTTACTAGGAAGCCAACTGATTCACGACCATCAATTAGGCGGTGATCGTAAGATAACGCTAGGTACATCATCGGCAAGATTTCAACTTTGCCATCCACTGCCATCGGACGCTCTTGGATCTTATGCATACCAAGAATCGCTGATTGAGGTGGGTTGATGATTGGTGTAGACATTAGTGAACCGAACACACCACCGTTTGTGATAGTGAAGTTACCGCCCATTAGCTCGTCTACCGTTAGCTTGCCATCACGACCTTTAATAGCCAGCTCTTTGATGCCTTTTTCAACATCAGCGAAACCAAGCTTGTCACAGTCTTTTAGGACAGGTGTAACTAGACCACGTGGAGTTGATACCGCCATGCTAATGTCGAAGTAGTTGTGGTAAACAATGTCATCGCCATCAATCGAAGCATTTACTTCTGGGTAACGCTTAAGCGCTTCTGTTACTGCTTTCACGTAGAAAGACATGAAGCCCAAACGAATACCGTGACGCTCTTCGAACTGATCTTTGTACTGCTTACGAAGGTCCATGATTGGTTTCATGTTCACTTCGTTAAACGTCGTTAGCATTGCCGTGTTGTTCTTCGCTTCTAGCAGACGGTTAGCGACTGTCTTACGAAGGCGAGTCATTGGAACACGCTTCTGACTGCGAGCCGCTGCCGGCACGTCAACCACTGCTGGCGAGTCTTCTTTTGACGCAGATTTAGCGTTCGCAAGATGCGCTTCAATATCTTCACGCGTAATACGACCACCAACACCAGTGCCTTTCACTTGGCTTGCTTCTAAGCCATGTTCAGCCAACAAACGGCGCACTGCTGGGCTTAATGCGTCATTACTTTCTTCGCTAAGCGCAGCTTTGTGACGCTTATCAGGAGATGCTTCAGTACCTTCTGTTTTGTCTGCAGTTGGTTCACCTGCAACTGCGCCTGGCTTCAATTTAGCAATGATTTGTTTAGAAAGTACTGTCGCACCTTCTGCTTCAACAATAGCTTCTAAAACGCCAGCTTCCGGAGCTGGAACTTCTAGCACAACTTTGTCTGTTTCGATGTCAACCAAAACCTCGTCACGCTCTACTGCGTCGCCTGGTTGTTTGTGCCATGTCGCTACGGTTGCATCAGCAACTGATTCAGGTAAATCTGGAACCAGAATTTCAATTGTCATATCTGTTTCTTCCTTTAACTTCTAATTCTTAATTCGAAGTTTTTGAGTTCACGTTCAGAGCGTCTTCAACCAACGCTTTTTGTTGTTTCAAGTGCACCGACATGTAGCCAACTGCTGGCGAAGCAGAAGCTGGGCGACCTGCGTATTTAAGATTTGCACCTGCAGGAATAGCGGCACGGAAGTTATGTTGGCTACAGTACCAAGCACCTTGGTTCTGAGGTTCTTCCTGACACCACACGAAGTCTTCAACGTTAGTGTATTGAGCAATTGCTGCTTGTACTTCTTCCATTGGGAATGGGTAAAGCTGTTCAATACGCACGATAGCAACATCGTCTTGCTCGTTGTTACGGCGCTGCTCTAGTAGGTCAAAGTAAACCTTACCAGCACAGAACACGACACGTTTCACTTTGCTTGGTTCTAAATCATCTACTTCTGGAATTGCAGATTGGAATGTACCATCCGCCAAGTCTTCAATCGTTGAAGTACATAGAGGGTGGCGCAGCAAAGATTTCGGCGACATAACAATGAGAGGTCGACGCATTGGGCGTACAACCTGACGACGAATCATGTGGTACACCTGAGCCGGTGTTGAAGGAACCACAACCTGCATATTTTGCTCAGCACAAAGCTGAAGGTAACGCTCTAAACGTGCAGATGAGTGCTCAGGACCTTGACCTTCATAACCATGAGGTAGAAGCATAGTAAGACCGCACAAACGCGCCCACTTTTGCTCGCCTGACGAGATAAACTGGTCGATAACAACTTGTGCACCGTTGGCAAAATCACCAAACTGTGCTTCCCAGATAGTTAAACCACCTGGTTCGGCTGTTGCGTAACCGTATTCAAACGCCAACACTGCTTCTTCTGACAATACTGAGTCAAAGACTTGGAATGGCCCTTGGTTGTCATGAATATTCGCTAATGGAATGTAAGTGCTTGCATCGGTTTGGTTATGAAGAACCGAGTGACGGTGGAAGAAAGTACCACGACCCGAGTCCTGACCAGAAAGACGAATACGCTTGCCATCGTCAACCAATGTAGCATACGCCAATGTTTCAGCCATACCCCAGTCAATGGCTTTTTCACCGGTCATCATTGCTAGACGATCGTTGTATAGCTTATTAACACGGCTTTGCAGTTTATGGCTTTCTGGGTACTGACACAGACGATTGCCTAGCTCAATAAGGCGTGTCTTGTCGTATTTTGAATCCCACTCCATATCCCATTCGTGCCCTAAGTAAGGGGACCAGTCTACAGAGTGCAACGCCATTGGACGCCATTCTTTAACAACCACTTCACCGCGATCTAATGCATCGCGATACTCATTGACTAACTGAGTCGCTGTCTCGATATCTGATTCATTTTTATCGATCAGAACATCTGCATACAATTTGCGTGGTGTAGGATGCTTTTTGATTTTCTGGTACATCAAAGGCTGAGTCGCATTTGGCTCATCCGCCTCATTGTGGCCGTGGCGACGGTAACATACAAGATCAATCACGACATCGCGCTTGAACTCGTTACGGTAATCCAATGCAATGCGAGTAACAAAAGCAACTGCTTCTGGGTCATCTGCATTTACATGGAAAATTGGCGCCTGCACCATCTTCGCGATATCGGTACAGTACATCGTAGAACGCGTGTCACGAGGATTAGACGTCGTAAAGCCTACTTGGTTGTTGATGACGATACGTACCGTACCACCAACTTGGAACCCACGAGCAAGAGACATGTTGAACGTTTCGGCAACCACACCCTGACCAGCGATTGCAGAATCACCGTGGATGGTGATAGGAAGCACTTTGCTACCTTGATTATCACCCAAGCGATCTTGACGTGCTCGAACTGAGCCCATGACTACTGGGTTTACGATTTCTAGGTGCGACGGGTTAAATGCAAGTGCTAAGTGAACATCACCGCCAGGAGTCGCAAAATCAGCAGAGAAACCTTGGTGATATTTCACATCACCCGTACCCCAAGTTTCGTCGTGTTTACCGGCGAACTCATCAAACAGGTCTTGAGGTTTCTTACCAAGTACGTTCACCAGCATGTTCAAACGACCGCGGTGAGCCATACCGATAACCACTTCACGCATTCCACTTGTACCCGCATGACGGATCAACTCTTTCGTCATCGGAATCAGCGCATCACCACCTTCTAAAGAGAAACGTTTTGCACCTGGGAATTTCGCCCCGAGGTAACGCTCCAAACCTTCAGCGGCTGTTAGCTCTTCTAGGAATGTGCGCTTCTCATCTTTGTTGAATGATGGCTGGCCTACGACAGACTCAAGGCGTTGCTGAATCCAACGCTTTTGCTCTGTGTCAGTCATGTGCATGTATTCAGCACCGATGGAACCGCAATAAGTTTTGTTGAGGGCTTCATAGATATCTTTCAACTTCATGGTTTCTTGCCCAACAGCAAAAGAACCTACGTTGAAAGTTTCTTCGAAGTCATCTTCGGTAAGATTATGAAAAGCAGGGTCTAACTCCGCCACTGTTGGGCGTTGCCATAGACCTAGTGGGTCTAATTCTGCAGCTTCATGCCCGCGGAAACGGTATGCGTTGATTAGCTGTAGAACTTTTACTTGTTTTGCATCGACATCTGGGTCACTAACTTGGACATTGTAATGCTTTGTTTCTCTAGCGAGTCGTCGGAAGTAGTCACGGACACGTGAATGTGGTTGTTCTGCCACTTCTTCTGATGGCTTAGGCAAGCCTTCAAAAACACGTTTCCACTCCTCACTTACCAGATCGGGATCACTTAGATACAGTTCGTAGAGGTCCTCTACATACGTTGCATTGGCGCCAGCCAAGTGTGAAGACTCGAGCCATGCCTTCATCACGCCGTTGTGCATATTTTCCCTTAACCAGTAGTTTTCACGTTTGCTTCGGTCTTTGCCGAGCTATAAGAGCCGACTAAAAATACGGTCGGCAATTTTTGTATTCTTTACTCGAATATTACTGAAGCAGTGAAGCGGTCATATCGGGTGATCCGCAACACTGCGACATTCCTAAGAGCGAGTAAATTAAACCGAACGATTAACCAACATCGACTTAATGTGACCGATGGCTTTCGTCGGATTTAATCCCTTAGGACAAACACTTACACAATTCATGATGCCATGGCAACGAAAAACGCTAAATGCATCATCAAGATCAGACAAACGTTCATCTGTTGCCGTATCGCGGCTATCAATTAGCCAACGGTACGCTGCGAGAAGACCAGCTGGGCCGATGAATTTATCAGGGTTCCACCAGAATGATGGGCAAGACGTTGTACAACATGCACACATGATACATTCGTACAATCCATCTAAATGCGCACGATCATCAGGCGATTGTAGGTTCTCACGTGATGGTGGTAATGCACCATCATCAATCAAGAATGGTTTAACTTTCGCATAGTTATCATAGAACTGCGTCATGTCAACGATAAGATCGCGCACGACAGGTAACCCTGGTAGTGGACGAATAACTATCTTATCGCCTTGTAGAGCAGATAACGGTGTGATACACGCTAGGCCGTTTTTACCATTCATATTCAAACCATCAGAACCACATACCCCTTCACGGCATGAGCGACGGAACGCGATGCTTGGATCTTGCTCTTTTAGCAGAATCAATGCATCAAGCACCATCATGTCTGAGCCTTCGTCTACCTCAAGGGTATACTCTTTCATGTAAGGCTTGGTATCCACATCCGGATTGTAACGGTATAAAGAGAAGTTTAATTTCATAGTCGTATCCTCCCTTTAGTATGTACGTACTTTCGGCGGGAAAGCTTCACGATGCGTTGGCGTCATGTTCACATCACGCTTAGTCATCGCTTCTGTTTCCGGATTGTAGATAGAGTGGCATAGCCAGTTCTCATCATCACGCTCAGGGAAATCGAAACGAGCATGTGCGCCACGACTCTCTGTACGGTAGTTTGCTGCAACGGCAGTTGAAAACGCGGTTTCCATCAGGTTATCAAGTTCTAGACACTCAATACGCTGCGTGTTGAACTCTGAAGACTTGTCCGCTAGATGCGCATCTTTCAAACGTTCGCGAATCACTTTCAACTCTTCTAGACCGGTTGCCATCGCATCGCCTTCACGGAATACCGAGAAGCTGTTTTGCATGCATGCTTGTAGGTCTTTACGAATCTGAACTGGATCTTCACCACCAGTGCTGTTTTCCCAACGCATAGTACGCGCTAGAGACGCTTCAATATCAGATTCTGTTGCAGGACGAGCTTCTGCTTGCGCTGCTAGCGTTTCGCCAAGGTGCAAGCCAGTAGCACGACCAAATACGACCAAGTCTAGTAATGAGTTGCCGCCCAGACGGTTAGCACCGTGTACCGATACAGAAGCAATCTCACCACATGCGTAAAGGCCTTGTACTTCCATCTCGCTACCGTCGGCCTTCTGCTTAATTGCTTGGCCAGAGACTTGAGTAGGTACACCACCCATCATGTAGTGACAAGTTGGAATTACTGGAATTGGCTCTTTCACTGGGTCAACGTGTGCAAATGTACGAGACAGTTCACAGATACCTGGTAGACGTGATTCGAGTACTTCTTTACCAAGGTGATCAAGTTTCAACTTGATATGTGGACCCCAAGGACCATCACAGCCGCGGCCTTCACGAATTTCAATCATCATTGAACGAGCAACCACGTCACGACCAGCAAGGTCTTTCGCGTTTGGTGCGTAGCGCTCCATGAAGCGTTCACCATCTTTATTTAGAAGGTAACCACCTTCACCACGACAACCTTCCGTCACTAGAACACCCGCGCCAGCAATACCTGTTGGGTGGAACTGCCACATTTCCATGTCTTGCATTGGAACGCCTGCGCGAAGTGCCATACCAACGCCATCACCCGTGTTGATGTGCGCGTTAGTGGTCGATGCGTAAATACGACCTGCACCACCTGTAGCTAGAATGGTTGCTTTCGATTTGAAGTAACAGATTTCACCCGTTTCCATACAAATCGCAGTACAACCCATGATTGCGCCGTCTTGGTTTTTCACAAGATCCAAAGCGTACCACTCCGAGAAGATGGTTGTTTTGTGTTTTACGTTTTGCTGGTAAAGCGTGTGAAGAAGTGCGTGACCAGTACGGTCTGCAGCAGCGGCTGTACGAGCAGCCTGCTCACCACCAAACTCTTTAGATTGGCCACCGAATGGACGTTGGTATATGGTACCGTTATCAAAACGAGAGAATGGAAGACCCATTTTTTCAAGCTCGATAACTGACTCAGGACCATTTTTACACATGTATTCAATCGCGTTCTGGTCACCGATGTAGTCGGAACCTTTAACGGTATCGTACATGTGCCATTGCCAATCGTCTTTGTGCGAGTTACCCAAAGCAACGGTAATGCCGCCCTGTGCAGACACAGTATGAGAACGTGTTGGAAATACTTTTGACAACAAAGCACATGATAGGCCTTGCTCTGAAATTTGTAGTGCAGCGCGCATACCTGCACCACCAGCGCCGATTACTACGGCATCAAACTCACGAACTGGAATAGACACTTACGCACCCCACAGAATAAATAGACCAGAGAAGACATAGCCGAATAGCACGGCAATAACACCAAGTTGTAGTGCGCCACGTAGTTTCGCGCACTTAATGTAATCAGTTAATACTTGCCACAAACCAACCCAAGCGTGAATCAGGATCGAGACAAGTGCCAACATGGTGAATACTTTAGTGAAGGTACCACCAAAGAATTGGGTCCAAGATGCGTAAGAGATATCTGAAAATGCACAGAAGCTAATCAGATAAATCGTGTATAGCGTCATAATGATTGCAGTTGCACGAATTAGTAGGAAATCGTGTACACCATTACGACCAAATGAAGATACGTGTTTTACCATACCAAGATCCCCGCCAATAATGATAATACTGCTGTTGCACCAAACGCGACTTTAGCGCTCATCGTGCCTGAATCTAGTTCTTCAAAGTGACCTAGATCCATCAATAAGTGACGGATACCACCTGCGATGTGGTAGGCAAGTGCAGTAAGAATTCCCCACAGGATGAATTTTACGAAGAAGCTATCGACGATGTCAGCGGCTTCCATAAAACCCATTGGGGATGACAGAGAAATGGATAGTAACCACAGTAATATACCCACCGCAACAAACGTAATTACCCCAGACACACGGTGTAGGATGGATGCGATTGCTGTGATAGGAAAGTGGATGGTCTGTAAATCTAAATTAACAGGTCTTGACTTTCTTTCTTTCACGGGCTTGCTCACTCAGCTCCATTGAGCATTTATTGTTATAACCAATTTCAGCTTCCAAACGTACAAAAGTTAACATCTATTTAACAAATATCGCGAGTAACCACTCAGATAATTGTAAACAAGTTGTTAACAAACGGAATCCAGCAACAAACCTCACTCTTTGTTTCTAGCCCCGAATTTATAAGGATTTAACTAAAATTTTCTTTGCCAATATACGGCGAGCAACATTCTAATACAATTGGTGTAACAAATTATGCTACATAGAACAGATTTTTAACGATTTTCATGAGAAAAATCATAACAAGTGCACACAAAGATGGAGAAAAATTGACTTTAAGCTTTAACAACAGTACAAAAATGGCACATAAACATCCTGGACGGATTAAATAATAAACAAAGGAGATTGTTATGGCGGATAAGAAAGCGACCCTTCATGTTGAAGGTCAAGCGCCAATCGAACTGCCAATTATGGACGGTACGCTAGGTACACCTGTAATTGACGTTCGTAAGCTGGGAGCCAATGGTTACTTTACTTTTGACCCAGGTTTTCTTGCCACTGCATCTTGTGAATCATCAATCACGTACATCGATGGCGGCAAAGGTATTCTTTTGCACCGCGGTTTCCCGATTGATCAATTAGCCAATAACGCAGATTACTTAGAAGTATGTTACATCCTTCTTTATGGTGAAGCCCCTACCCGAGAACAATACGAGCAATTCAAAACGACCGTTACTCGTCACACAATGGTACACGAGCAAATCGCAAGCTTTTTCCATGGCTTCCGACGCGATGCTCATCCAATGGCGGTAATGTGTGGTGTAGTTGGAGCACTTGCAGCCTTCTATCACGACTCTCTTGACATTAACAACGACGAACACCGCGAAATTGCAGCGTACCGTCTGCTGTCAAAAATGCCAACACTGGCGGCGATGTGTTACAAATACTCTATCGGTCAGCCATTTATTTACCCTCGTAACGACCTTAGCTACGCAGAGAACTTCTTGCATATGATGTTCGCAAACCCTTGCGAAGAGTATGAAGTAAATCCTGTGGTTGCCCGTGCGATGGATAAGATTTTCACTCTACACGCGGATCACGAACAGAATGCGTCGACATCAACTGTTCGCCTAGCTGGCTCTTCTGGTGCGAACCCATTTGCATGTATTGCCGCTGGTATTGCATCCCTTTGGGGGCCTGCTCACGGTGGCGCAAACGAAGCCTGCTTGAGAATGCTAGAAGAGATTGGCAGCGTCGATAACATCCCTGAATATGTAGACCGCGCGAAAGACAAAGATGACCCATTCCGCTTAATGGGCTTTGGTCACCGCGTTTACAAGAACTACGACCCACGTGCGACAGTAATGCGCGAAACGTGTCATGAAGTTCTCAAAGAGCTAAACATTCAAGATCCTCTGCTAGACGTTGCAATGGAACTTGAGCGCATTGCGCTTTCTGATGAGTACTTCGTGTCTAAGAAGCTGTACCCGAACGTAGACTTCTACTCAGGTATCATTCTTAAAGCGATTGGTATTCCAGTTTCTATGTTTACGGTTATCTTCGCGATTTCTCGTACCATCGGCTGGATTGCTCACTGGAACGAAATGCACAGCGATCCACTGAACCGCATCGGTCGTCCTCGTCAGCTATACACTGGCGAAACACAACGTGAGTTTTCTCCACTTCACGAACGTGAATGATCTTTTAGTACGAAGATAGAAAAACAAAAGGGTTGAGATTTTCGTCTCAACCCTTTTCCTTTTCAGCGCTTAACGTTACTAATAGCGAACGTTAAACCGGATTATCAATATCGATAAACTCCACATGTAGGCCGTATTCATCCGCTAGCCATTTGCCTAAGGCCTGAACACCATAACGCTCAGTAGCATGATGACCTGCAGCAAAGTAATGAATGTCCATTTCACGAGCGGTATAAGTGGTGCGCTCTGAAATTTCTCCAGAGATAAATGCATCCAGCCCGTGCTGTACAGCAAGTTCAATGAAATCCTGCCCTCCACCAGTGCACCAGCCGACTGTCTCAATCATCTTATCGGTATTCTCTGGAGCGATATGCAGAGGCTCTCTATCAAGAACTTGATTGATCTTGCTCGCAAACTCAGCACCAGACATCGGTTTTTTCAAGCGTCCAAACATGGCTACTGATTGAGGATGTCCTTCAAGTCCACCTTCTACTTCGATTTCAAGTAAGCGAGCTAATTCGGCGTTGTTGCCTAGCTCTGGGTGAATATCCAGAGGAAGGTGATAACCATATAAGTTGATATCGTTTTTGATCAGACTACGAATTCGTTTACCTTTCATACCACGAATTGGCTCAGGTTCACCTTTCCAAAAATAACCGTGATGAACGAGTAATGCGTCAGCGTTAAGCTCAATCGCTTTATCGATTAAGGCTTGAGAGGCAGTTACGCCAGTGATAATACGCTTTACGGCTGGCGTCCCTTCTACCTGTAACCCGTTTGGTGCGTAATCTTTAATTAACTGCGGTGACAGTTTGTCATTAAGAATCTGTTCTAGCTTTAAGTTATTCATTATTACTTCCAATTTCTAGCGCATGTAAACCTAAATAACCTCTCGATGAAATCAGACCGAGAGTGTGCAACCTAGTTGATACAACAACGTTTTGACATCTGGCACCTTGATATCATTTAGGTACTTAAAGTGTATCTCGAACCCTAATATCGATGCTAGCCACCCTACCCTCAAAAGCAAATTTAGTTACAATAACAAAGCTTGTCGCCTCACCATACATATAGGGATACGGATGAACCAACTGCAACGCTTTTACCAATGGATCGCCACTTCACCTCCTCTTTTCAAGTTACGCCCTCCGTTTACAACCTTAGAGGATCTTTCGGTAACGCCTTTAAATAACGCTGAGCAATACAATGGTAATCCAAGATTGGGCTTTTTATATCAGCACTTATGCACTGCAGTTCTCTCTAGTTCAGAACGATATCAGGTTATCGCGGAAGAGGTTCAGTTAAACGACATCGAAGGTAAGACTATTGGTGCTATCGACTTGGTGTTGCGGAATACAGAATCAAATCAAATAGAACACTGGGAAGTAGCGATTAAGTTTTATCTTCTTTATAACGGCGTATGGTATGGTCCGAATGCTCACGACCAGCTGCATACAAAACTGAATAGAATGCTTACTCATCAGTTGAAAATGAGCGATCGCCCGGAATTTCAAAAAATAATTCCGTTAAACGACGCTCCACAAGAACGTTTATTGATGCAAGGACGACTCTATATTAATCCGTTTACTCCAGAGCCAACTCCTAGCGAGTGCTTGGGTTATGAACTAAATCCAAGTCAGATTAGTGGTTACTGGTGCTACCAGAGCCAATGGGAGTTAATCGGTAAGCCACTTTATCATTTACACAAACCATGCTGGGCGATTGGTACGGACGATTTATCTCAACCCATTGAAAAGCCTTCAGACCGATTTGTACATGCACAAACGGAGGACGGTCAATTCTGGTTTGTGGTACCGGATTCCTGGCCCGGAAACAACTCAGTTCAGGAATCTTAAACGCAAAAGGGTTGATGCTTGCACATCAACCCTTTGTTTTCTAAATCGACTATTGAATGGTTTACAGGCCGGCAGCTGCAAACACTTGATTAACGATCTCTTGTGCTTCTGCTTCGATTTGTTTTAGGTGCTCTTCACCTTTGAAGCTTTCACAGTAAATCTTGTAGATGTCCTCTGTGCCTGATGGACGAGCAGCGAACCAGCCGTTTGCCGTCGTTACTTTTAGACCACCGATTGCAGCACCATTACCAGGCGCATGCGTGAGACGAGCCGTAATTGGATCACCCGCTAGTGTTTCAGCCGCGACCATTTCTGGTGACAACTTCTTCAGTACGTCTTTTTGTGGGCCATTCGCTACAGCTTGAATACGGTTGTATTTCGACTCACCGTGTTTCGCCGCTAGCTCTTCATAGTAGTCTTGTGGGTTCTTACCCGTTACCGCAGTGATCTCTGCCGCTAGAAGACATAACAAGATGCCGTCTTTGTCTGTTGACCAAGGCGTGCCATCTTTACGAAGGAATGACGCACCAGCACTTTCTTCGCCGCCGAAACCAAACTTACCAGTGTACAGACCGTCTACAAACCATTTGAAGCCTACTGGTACTTCACATAGTTCACGACCTAGATCCGCCACAACACGGTCAATCAGTGCACTTGATACTAGTGTTTTACCAACAGCGACGTCTTTACCCCACTCGCCACGATGACGGTACAAGTAGTCAATACAAACGGCTAAGAAGTGGTTCGGGTTCATCAAACCTTTTGGCGTAACGATACCGTGACGGTCGTAGTCAGGATCGTTACCAAATGCTAAATCGTATTCGTCTTTCAGTGCCAATAGACCCGCCATTGCGTAAGGAGAAGAACAGTCCATACGCACAACGCCGTCTTTATCTAGCGACATGAATTGGAAAGAAGGATCGATCGATTCACTTACTAGCGTTAGGTCTAGGTTGTATGCCTGACCAATTTGACGCCAGTAATCGATACCGCTGCCACCCAATGGATCTACACCAATCTTCAGGTTCGCTTTTTGGATTGCTTCCATATCGATAACGTTCACCAGGTCATCGATGTATGGCTTCACCAAGTCCATCTCTACAAACAGATCCGATGCTTTTGCTTCTGCTAGTGGTAGGCGTTTAACACCTTGTAAACCTTCAGCAATCAATTCGTTCGCACGATCTTCGATAGCTTGAGTCAACTCAGCTTCTGCAGGACCACCATGTGTCGGATTGTATTTGATACCGCCGTCTTGTGGTGGGTTATGTGATGGGGTAATAACGATACCGTCTGCTTTTTCATCGTGTTTGATGTTGTAAGTCAGAATCGCGTGTGAAATACCCGGTGTTGGCGTGTAACCGTTGTCTTGTTGGACAATCACTTTCACACCGTTTGCAATCAGTACTTCAATCACACTTGAGAAAGCAGGCTCAGATAGCGCATGCGTGTCTTTACCCACAAACAACGGGCCAATTGTGCCTTGCTCAGCACGAACTTCTGCTACCGCTTGAGCGATCGCTAAAATGTGGTTTTCGTTAAAAGTGTGCTTGTCTGCAGTACCGCGGTGGCCAGAAGTACCAAATTGAACTTTGTGTTCTGCGTTTGCCGCGTCTGGTTGAAGTAAGAAGTAGTTAGCAACGAGTGCTGGGATATTGTGAAGATCTTCCTGCTGCGCTTTTTGCCCAGCACGAGGGTGCATAGCCATGTTTGACATCCTTTCTTTAAATACAAATAAAATTAAAAAAGCCTCATAATATCCGCTCACTGCGACGCATTATGAGGCTTCTATCAGGTTTCTTAGATTGAACCTGTTACTTTTTCTATTAAGTCAGGTTGGAACCCCATGTGTGCCATCACTTGTTCAACCATCTGTCTTTTACGACTTGTATTGTTATTCGTGATAACCCAAAACGGTGTGCCAGGAATGGCTTTTGGCTTGGTCGTATTACCGTTTGCTAGCAAGGTTTCTTCATTATCTGCAAAGTACACGCGTTTGCGTCCTTTTACATTCGTAGCCTGGGCGAAACCTTCTGGATTCAATTTATGTAAGGTCGATAATACCAACATAAAGCGATCAATCGCTTTTTTTAGACCGGCAAACTCATCAGAAATAAGCAGCGAACGCATTTCTTTCACTACATCAACAGATTCCGTTTTACCCGCATCTTTACTTACTACAATCCCTTGTGGCTTCTCTACTACAGGCGCGGCTTTAGCTTCCTGCAACTGACCATCAAGGTTTAAAAGGCGTCGCAAAATATCCGAGGCGCTTTCACCGATATGCTTAGTTTGACTAGCTATATAACGGTATAGATCCTCATCAACCTCAATTGTTTTCATTCGCTTTTCACATTCTCAATGTTTAAACTCTGGGGGATTATAACGAGATCCACGCGGATACTCCACGTTAAACCCATCACGAATAAGATAAAATGTCAGCATTACTCAACTATAAGCAGGAAGGCCAAGGCCAAACAGTTGTTTTGATTCACGGATTGTTTGGTAGTTTAAGTAATCTGGGTCTACTCGCCCGCGATCTTATTAAAGATCACACGGTGATCAGTATTGATCTGAGAAATCACGGCCTCTCTTTCCACTCCGAAGTCCATAACTATACCGATATGGCAAAAGATGTGGCTCAGCTCCTTCAGCACTTAAACGTTGAGCCATCTATTGTTATTGGGCACTCCATGGGCGGAAAAGTCGCGATGGCTCTTGTGGACATTGCTCCAAATGTAGTCAAGAAGTTAGTCGTTCTCGACATGGCGCCTGTTGCCTACACTACGAACCGTCACGATAATGTTTTTAACGGCTTACATGCTGTTATTAATGAAAAACCAGCAAATCGACAGCAAGCCATGGATATCCTAGCTCAACATATTGAACTCGATGGTGTAAGACAATTTCTCTCTAAATCACTGTACAAAAATGGCGATAAGATGGATTGGCGGTTTAACGTACCGAGCCTTTTTGAGAATTATGACCAAATTATTGGCTGGCAAGAAATCACACCAACAGATATCCCAACTTTATTTATCAAAGGCGGCGACTCTGACTACTTAATGCCAGAACATCAGCCGGCAGTGAAGCGACAATTTAACCATGCTAAAGCACACATTATCGCTGGCACTGGTCACTGGTTACACGCCGAGAAACCGACAGAAGTAATGAGAGTCATTCGAAAATATATTTCGAGTTAACAAATTCGAAAAGCAACACTAGATTATTGAAATAACCCTTCTTGTAGTGCATTAACTTTACCGTTTAACAGTGGTATAGTGCGCCCAAGATTTTTCGGCATGAAGGGCTAAAATGCTTTACGACTATATGGATATGCTCGAGTCTATTGGGCTCGATCTTCTTTTTGCTGCTATCTTTTTTTTCATCGGGATGGCGATAAAAGATGTGCTAAAGCAAGGCAATGTACCTGTTTTTGGTCGTCGTATTGTGTGGTTAGTCCTTTTCCTAGGCTGTGCTGGCTTTATTGCAAAAGGTGTAATTCAGCTAACTTGGGAAGGCTCAGGGTTAGGTTAAACCCTTAGTAGCATCGCCAATAACAAACAATGTAAAGGTATAGACTCTATGGCAAGTGTAGGTATCTTCTTCGGTAGCGACACAGGTAATACTGAAGCCGTTGCAAAGATGATTCAAAAGCAACTAGGTAAACATCTAGTTCACGTTCAAGACATCGCGAAAAGCAGCAAAGAAGACATTGATAACTTCGATCTTCTTCTTCTAGGTATCCCAACTTGGTACTACGGCGAAGCACAATGTGATTGGGATGACTTCTTCCCTGAACTTGAGCAAATCGACTTCTCTACTAAGCTAGTGGCTATCTTTGGCTGTGGCGACCAAGAAGACTACGCAGAATACTTCTGTGACGCGATGGGCACAGTCCGTGATATCGTTGAGTCTAAAGGCGGCACAATTCTTGGCCATACCTCGACAGAAGGCTACGAATTTGAAGCGTCTAAAGCACTTGTTGAAGGTGACGAAAGCCAATTCGTAGGTCTATGTATTGATGAAGACCGCCAACCAGAATTGACTGACGAGCGTGTTGAAAGCTGGGTTAAACAGATCTATGAAGAGATGTGTTTAGCTGAGCTAGAAGGCTAATCAAATTGAATGATGCAAAGACCTCCACTTGGAGGTCTTTTTGTATGTATTGTCACACAGCATCGGTAAGTACTTCCTCTTCGCGATACTGAGGTTTCTTTCTTACATAAAGCTTGCGTTGAACCTCTGAAACCACATTCCCCTGTTTATCTTTTACATGAGTAATAAACTCAGGAAAACACTTTTCTCCATTCCGTGTCATTTGATAAATGTTTTCCAGCATCCCTTCAGTGACCTCAAATTCTGCAAACAAATCACTTTGCCCCGGCTTAATAAAGTTAATGCTTGCCTCTTTATCCCACACATAATATTCCTCTCGTAGAATCCCCATCAGCATCAACGAGTAAATAGGATCAGTTAAAGAGAAAATACTGCCGCCATATTGGGTGCGATTGGCATTTTTATTCCACCAGCGAAGCTTTAAACGTACCTTTACAGTACGGAAGTCTTGAGAAATATGTAAGATTTTAATACCCGCCCCCCAAAAAGGAGGCCAAATATTGAGTGCGAACTTTACAATTCCTGGTTTGTATATCTTCGCTAGTCGCCTATTCATCGCTATCCCTGCCCTCTCCAAGCTTAATGTTACACAATTGTAACTGGTCAGAGCTGTAATATAATGGACCTGTTTCTAATTTACAAAAAGATTCTATTAACCCTTTGAAGTTCGTGGTTTAATGTTCCGAACGCTTATCCTATAATGGTAGGAAGATTGAATTCTGTTAAATCGCTGCAGATGATCCAACGGGAAAGTATATGTCAGATAATAATCAGGCGCTGAAGGATGCGGGTTTAAAAGTAACCCTTCCGAGGCTAAAAATTCTAGAAGTACTTCAGCAGCCAGACTGCCAGCACATCAGTGCTGAAGATTTGTACAAAAAGTTGATTGATCTAGGTGAAGAAATTGGCCTAGCAACTGTTTACCGAGTTCTAAACCAGTTCGACGATGCTGGTATTGTAACTCGTCACCACTTTGAAGGTGGAAAGTCAGTCTTCGAATTATCGACTCAACATCACCACGACCACCTAGTGTGCCTAGACTGTGGTGAGGTAATTGAATTTTCTGACGATCTTATTGAAGAACGTCAAAAAGAGATTGCAGCTAAGTACAATGTCACACTAACAAACCACAGCTTATACTTGTACGGCAAGTGTAGCGATGGTGGTTGTAAAGACAATCCAGATGCACACAAACCGAAAAAATAAGGGTTTGTTAATTTAAAAAGTAAACGTCAGCACATGCTGGCGTTTTTTGTTTCTAGAAGTCAGTACCTTAGACGTCAGTACTTTGGTTACAGAACAAAAGCTACTAAACACCCATCTTTTTTCTCCACAGTTTTGCACATCTATATAGCACTCTGTGGGATTAGGTATAAAAAATGCCAGCGTTTGCTGGCATTTTTTCATCGTTCTCAGCATTAATTGAGATTATTGATTCTCAATTTTTGCCCAGGTATCACGTAGACCAACCGTGCGGTTGAATACTAGATTATCTGCTGAAGAGTCTTTCGAGTCTGCACAGAAGTAACCCATACGTTCAAACTGGTAACCTTTTTCTGCTTCTGCAGAAGCTAGGCTAGGCTCGACAAAGCCATTGATCACAACTAATGATTCAGGGTTGATAGTAGAAGCAAAATCTTCCGCTGCGCCTGGGTTTGGCACCGTAAATAAACGATCGTACAGACGAATTTCCGCAGGAAGAGCTTTATCAGCTGACACCCAATGAATAACGCCTTTCACTTTACGACCATCTGCTGGGTTTTTACCTAGCGTATCTGCATCATAAGAACAGAAGATCGTTGTGATGTTGCCTTCGGCATCTTTCTCAACGCGCTCAGCTTTGATCACGTAAGCACCACGTAAACGAACTTCTTTACCTAGCACTAAACGCTTGTACTTTTTGTTCGCTTCTTCACGGAAGTCTTCACGCTCAATCCACAATTCACGCGTGAATGGCACTTCACGCACGCCCATTTCTGGTTTATTTGGGTGGTTGGCAACTGTCAAGTTTTCTACTGCGCCTGCTTCAAAGTTTTCGATAACAACTTTAACAGGATCCAGTACAGCCATTGCACGCGGAGCGTTCTCGTTTAGGTCATCACGAATACAAGATTCTAATGAACTAAACTCGATCATATTTTCTTGCTTCGTTACACCAATACGCTTACAAAACTCACGAATAGATGCAGGTGTGAAGCCACGACGACGCAGACCTGAGACAGTCGGCATAC
Source organism: Vibrio sp. 2033 (assembly GCF_033339735.1). NCBI lineage: Bacteria > Pseudomonadati > Pseudomonadota > Gammaproteobacteria > Vibrionales > Vibrionaceae > Vibrio > Vibrio sp. 2033. The sequence goes on along the minus strand of NZ_JAWOVC010000013.1, from coordinate 38,822 downwards.
GTGGATCATCCCAACCATTAACCAGTTTTTCAGTAACTAGCTGGTTAAGCTTACGCTTAGACATCACTGTATATTCAAGGTTTAAACGACTGAACTCGTATTGATGTGGACGGCTTTCGATCGTGATGTTGTCTAGAACCCAATCGTACAGACGACGGTTATCCATGAATTCAAGCGTACAAATAGAGTGCGTAATGCCTTCTAATGCATCAGAAATACAGTGCGTAAAGTCGTACATTGGGTAAATGCACCACTTATCACCAGTTTGGTGGTGCGTAGCAAAACGCACACGGTATAAAACTGGATCGCGCATGACCATGAATGAAGAACCCATGTCGATTTTAGCACGAAGACACGCTTTACCTTCTTCAAATTCACCAGCGCGCATTTTTTCAAACAACGCCAAGTTCTCTTCAACAGAACGGTCACGGTATGGACTTGGTTTACCTGGCGCCTTTAGTGTGCCGCGGTATTCACGAATTTGCTCTGGACTTAGCTCATCTACGTACGCTAAGCCTTTGTTAATCAATTCAATTGCATATTCGTAAAGCTTATCGAAGTAGTTTGATGAGTAACATACTTCACCACTCCACTCAAAGCCCAACCAGTTTACATCTTTCTTGATAGACTCAACGTATTCGATGTCTTCTTTTTCAGGGTTTGTATCGTCGAAACGCAGATTACATTGACCCTGGTAGTCCTGAGCAATACCGAAGTTCAAACAGATAGACTTAGCATGACCGATATGCAGGTAGCCATTTGGCTCCGGCGGGAATCGAGTATGCACGCTAGTGTGTTTACCATCCGCTAGATCTTTATCAATGATCTGGCGAATAAAGTTTGATGGACGAGCATCAGCTTCACTCATCTATAGCACCTCAAAAATATTAGTATTGTCAGAGAAAACGGAACCCTGTATCCAAGTATGGTTTCACAGAGTACATTGTTCCTAATGATCCACAATTCTAAGCAATTAGACAACAAGAACTCGCTCTAAAACGACAATATTTATCGAGTTGGCGTGAAAGCAAAGCAGATTCAAAGGGCCTAAACGAAAAAAGGCCTCCTGCGGAGGCCTTTTGCGATGTTGTAGTATCAATTGTTTGCAATACCAATAACAAACAATCGCACCACTATTAAACAGTTAAGCTGGTAACTGAACACCACTTAAGTCTTCATCTTTAGATACATTCTTCATCTCACCAGCAACAATCTCTGCTAGTGGACCAAGGATAACTTGTAGGTTGTTTGTACCTAGCTTCACAACTCCCATAGCTCCAAGATCTTTCAGAGTTTTCTCATTGATAACGCTCATATCTTTCACAGAAAGGCGCAAACGAGTAATACAGGCATCGATAGAACTTAGGTTGTCATGACCGCCAAGTGCTTTCAAGTACTGACGAGCAAGCTCTGAAGAATTGCTTGATCCAGCCACGTTAGATGAAGCTTCTTCATCTTCACGTCCCGGTGTTTTAAGGCCAAACTTAACAATCACGGTACGGAACACGAAGTAGTAAACCGCAAAGAAACCAAGACCTTGTACAATGAGCATGTACCAGTTTACCGCTAGCGGGTTACGAGTTGACAATACTAAGTCGACTAGACCAGCAGAGAAACCGAAACCTGCAATCCACTGCATTGATGCCGCGATATAAACTGATAGACCAGTCAGCGCTGCGTGAAGAACGTACAGTCCTGGAGCAAGGAACATGAATGCAAATTCAAGTGGTTCTGTTACACCTGTAAAGAATGAAGCAAACGCAGCCGCAATCATGATAGATGCCACTTTCTCTTTATTCTTTGATTTCGCAGTATGGTACATCGCTAGAGCAGCGCCTGGTAAACCAAACATCATGATTGGGAAGAAGCCCGCTTGGTACATCCCCGTAACACCTACCGTTGCCGTGCCTTCAGCTAATGATTTCGCACCGCCAAGGAAGTTTGGAATGTCATTAATACCAGCAACATCAAACCAGAACACTGAGTTTAGTGCATGGTGCAGACCAACAGGAATTAGAAGACGGTTGAAGAATGCGTAAACACCTGCACCTGCTTCACCCATACCTTGAATGCTTTCGCCAAAACTGACCAGACCGCCGTAAACTGATGGCCAAACGTACATCAGGATGAACGCAATAACGATACCAGCAAAAGACGTTAGGATAGGTACAAGACGCTTGCCAGAGAAAAACGCCAGTGCTTTGTGCAGCTCTACGTGAGAAAAACGGTTGTACAACTCAGCAGAAACAATACCAACCAAGATACCTACGAACTGGTTATTGATTTTACCAAATGCAGCAGGTACTTCACTTGGGTCAATGCCTTGAATTTGTGATACTGCACCAGGGGCCAAAAGCGTTGTGACAACTAAGAAGCCCACGAAGCCTGAAAGTGCAGCGGCGCCATCTTTGTCTTTAGACATTCCGTAAGCAACACCAACAGCGAACAATACTGACATGTTGTCAATGATCGCTGCACCAGCTTTAATAAGAAATGCAGCAAGTGCACTGTTTGCGCCCCAGCCATTTGGGTCGATCCAGTAGCCAATACCCATGAGTATTGCTGCTGCAGGAAGTGTGGCAACCGGCACCATAAGCGCCTTACCCACCTTCTGGAAGTATCCGAGAATGTTCACCTTAAGTTCCCCCTATAGGATTAGATGTTATGTTGAATGACTTATTTCAGCCGTCCAATTTAGTCATCCTAAGTTTATGATATTAATTTTGCTCCGCAAATTAAAAGCTCACCGTTTGTGATCATAATCACCACAATTTGCCCTTTCGGAAGGTTTTTGCTAGCGAGATCATAAAACTTATTTTATTATACGAAAAAATGGCGTTTTAAAGATAATATTCTCGCACTTTATGCAAGGCAGAATCAGTGTTATTTTGGTATCTAGGCGGGTAAATCACTGTAACTTTGCTCTGAAAAAGAATCATAAAAAAACCATACAATTATTACTTTTCAGTTAGTTACTATGACAATAACATCGATAAAACGCGACTTGCTGTATGTGACTCGTTATCTAATTCAGTGATACAAACTAAGTACCCATATGACTGAAGCAGTCTCTACTTAGATAACGATATAGAAATTGAATTCTCATCTATAAGGACTAGCTGACTATGTACGCGCTAAGTAACTGTAAAATTTATACCGGTAGTGATGTTCTTACCGATCATGCGGTCATCATCGAAAATGATCTTATTCAATCTATTGTGCCGGTTTCTGAGCTACCTCAAAGCATCGAAGTAAAAGACCTTGCAGGCGCTAATCTAAGTCCAGGCTTTATCGATCTGCAGTTGAACGGTTGTGGCGGTGTAATGCTAAACGATGCAATTACCCCTGAAACCATGCAAATCATGCACCAGGCAAACCTCAAATCTGGCTGTACTAGCTTCCTGCCAACACTCATTACGTCATCTGATGAAGATATGCGAACTGCAATTGCCGCAGCTCGTGAGTACCACAACAAGTATCAAAATCAATCGCTTGGTTTACACCTCGAAGGTCCTTACCTTAACGTCGCGAAAAAAGGCATCCATAACGTCGATTTTATTCGCCCATCAGACGAAAGCATGATCGACCTTATCTGCGCAAACGCCGATATCGTAGCGAAAGTAACGCTAGCACCTGAGCATAACGACCCAGAGCATATTGCGCGATTAAAGGCTGCTGGCATCGTGGTTTCAATTGGCCACACAAATGCAACCTACGCCGAAGCACGTAAAAGCTTTGAAGCAGGCATTACTTTTGCCACACACCTCTTTAATGCAATGACACCAATGGTTGGTCGTGAACCAGGAGTTGTTGGTGCAATTTACGATACTCCTGACGTATACGCTGGCATTATTGCTGATGGTTTTCACGTCGACTACGCAAACATCCGAATTGCTCATAAAATCAAAGGTGAAAAGCTTGTTTTGGTGACGGATGCCACAGCTCCAGCAGGTGCTAACATTGATCACTTTATTTTTGTCGGTAAGAAAGTATATTACCGAGATGGTAAGTGTGTTGATGAAAATGGCACGCTAGGCGGCTCAGCTTTGACAATGATTGAAGCAGTTCAGAATTCAGTTGAGCACGCGGGGATCGCTTTAGACGAAGCTCTACGAATGGCCACGTTATACCCAGCAACAGCAATTGGTGTTGAGGATCGCCTTGGCCGAGTTCGAAAAGGGATGGTTGCAAACCTGACTATTTTCGATCGTGACTTTAAAGTAAAAGCGACGGTTGTTAACGGACAATACGAGCAAAATTAAGCATGAATGGCGGACAGATTGGTAATGTAGATTTAGTAAAACAGCTTAACAGCGCTGCGGTATATAGGCTGATTGATCAGCAAGGTCCTATCTCCCGTATTCAAGTCGCGGACGTGAGTCAACTCGCGCCTGCTAGTGTTACCAAAATAACCCGCCAACTTTTAGAGCGCGGCCTTATTAAGGAGGTCGCCCAACAAGCTTCAACTGGTGGTCGTCGTGCGATCTCTTTGACTACTGAAGTCAAACCTTTTCATTCGATTGCCGTTCGCTTAGGTCGAGATTACGTACAGTTCAGTTTATACGATTTAGGTGGTACCGCGCTGGCAGAAGATCAGCATGAACTGTACTACACTAACCAAGCAGACTTAATCGCAGGACTCATCGATTTATTAAAAGATTTCGTAAGCCGTTGCGAAGACAAAATTGATCAACTCATCGCTATCGGCATCACTTTACCGGGCCTTGTTAACCCAACAACTGGCGTGGTCGAATACATGCCTAATACCGATATCGATAATCTTGCTCTCGGTGAAATTGTTGGAGAGAAGTTTAATACAGCATGCTTTGTTGGCAACGACGTACGTGGCATGGCGTTGGCTGAGCACTACTTTGGAGCAAGCCAAGACTGCCAGGATTCTATTTTGGTTAGCGTCCACCGCGGTACTGGCGCAGGTATTATCGTTAACGGCCAGGTTTTTCTTGGTTTTAACCGCAACGTCGGTGAAATTGGTCATATCCAAATTGACCCGCTTGGCGAGCAATGCCAATGTGGAAACTTTGGCTGTTTAGAAACCGTAGCTGCAAACCCAGCGATTATTCAACGAGTGAAGCAACTGATTACTCAAGGATACGAATCAAGCTTAACCGACCTTGAAAACATCACAATTGAAGCGGTATGTCAGCACGCAATGAATGGTGATGAACTTGCGAAACAGAGTTTAGTGCGAGTGGGCAACCAGCTAGGTAAAGCGATTGCGATTACGGTTAACTTATTTAATCCACAGAAAATTGTAATTGCTGGCGATATTACTGCAGCACAAGATATTCTTTTCCCTGCAATTCAACGCAACGTAGAGAATCAATCTCTTAAAACTTTCCATAACGACCTCCCTATCGTGGCTTCTCACATTGATAAGCAGCCAACGATGGGCGCATTTGCGATGATTAAACGCGCTATGCTGAACGGAGTTTTGTTACAAAAGTTACTGGAAGACTAAGTTTATACAACCAATTGAGTTACAATCTCGGGCTGTGTTTTCACAGCCCGTTTTTGTATATCAGGAATACAGCTTAACAGTATGGAAATTATTCTAATTACAGCCGCTTTTTTAGCTGGTTTTATTGCGCTTAAATGCAGCCTCCCTCCCCTCGTTGGTTTTCTACTAGCTGGATTTGGCTTGCATGCATTTGGTTACCAAAGCAATGACGTTATCGTCACTCTCGCAGATCTTGGTGTTACTCTTCTTCTGTTTACTATTGGACTCAAACTCGATGTAAAAACCCTGCTGTCCAAAGAAATATGGGGAGGGGCAACCGCCCACAACATACTCTCTACCGCTTTTTTTGCCCTAGCGTTATCCGGCTTAAAACTACTGGGCTTGACTTCGCTAGCCAGTATGGACGGCAGCCAAATCCTGCTTTTAGCTTTTGCACTATCGTTCTCTAGTACCGTTTTTGCCGTAAAAGCATTGCAAGAAAAAGGCGAAATGAACGCGACCTACGGCACACTCGCGATCGGTATTTTGGTTATGCAAGATATTTTTGCCGTAGTATTCCTGACTGCTTCAACCGGAAAAGTCCCAGAATGGTATGCCATCGGTTTGTTCGCACTGCCTTTCCTTCGTCCCCTATTCTATAAGCTGCTCGATAAAGTTGGCCACGGCGAAATGCTGGTGCTATTCGGTATTTTCTTCGCGCTTGTTGTCGGTGCTGGGCTATTCGAGTTGGTCGGGATGAAACCAGACTTGGGCGCGCTAATTTTAGGCATGCTACTCGCAGGTCACCCAAAAGCCTCAGAACTATCCAAGTCATTATTCAATATGAAGGAGCTCTTTTTAGTCTGCTTCTTTTTAAACATTGGTTTATCCGCCTCATTGAGCGTGAATGGCGTCGTTCTCGCCCTGCTATTTATCTTACTGCTACCAATCAAAGGACTCTTGTACTTCGTCACTATTAATCATTTTAAGTTTCGAGTACGTACCTCTTTGCTCGCCTCTTTATCACTATTTAACTACAGTGAGTTTGGTCTTATTGTTGCTGGATTGGCCTATAAAATGGGCTGGATGCCAAGTGATATGCTTGCTGCGATTGCGGTTGCGGTGTCGGTATCCTTTGTAATTTCCGCGCCACTTAACCGCCTTAGCCATAAAATTTATCAACATTCAGGTAAGTGGCTGCAAGAGACAGCGGTAGAAAAGCTCAATCAACGCGACCAACTCATCAACCCAGGTCATGCCCAAGTATTGATCTTAGGTATGGGGCGTATTGGAACGGGCGCTTATGATGAGCTACGCTCACGCTATGGCAAAATTTCATTGGGTATAGAAATTCGTGAAGACGCTGCACATCATCATCGTTCAGAAGGAAGAAATGTGATTTCTGGTGATGCCACCGACCCGGATTTCTGGGAGCGAATTTTAGATACAGGTCATGTAAAACTGGTTCTGCTTGCAATGCCACATCATCAAGGTAACCAAACAGCACTTGAGCAGCTTAAACGCAGAAAATATAAGGGGCAAATTGCCGCTATCGCCGAATACCCAGATCAATTGGAAGGCTTACTTGAAAATGGCGTTGACGCAGCATTCAATATATATAGTGAAGCTGGTAGCGGTTTTGCTCGACACGTCTGTAAACAACTTCAGCCTAAATTCACACCAATTAAATAAGCAACAGCACTGATATTTTTTGAAAGGCTTTCTATTGATAGAAAGCCTTTTTTGTATAGTTTTTATACCAAACCTTGATCTCATTCACCAAAACAACGATTAAATTAAATATTTTCCATACAACAAGGCCTTTTATCATTTTTTTAATCACAAAACGTTGCTTTTTTTATTAGTAATGGCAAATTTAAACCATACCGATTAGAAATTGTTTAGTTTAGTAAGGATGTAGTATGTGTTCAGTATTTGGCATTTTAGACATTAAAAGCGATGCAGCCGCATTGCGCCCTATCGCATTAGAGATGTCGAAAAAACTTCGTCACCGTGGCCCAGACTGGTCTGGGATTTACTCTTCAGAGCGTGCTATTTTAGCGCACGAGCGCTTGGCGATTGTTGGTCTAAATAGTGGTGCACAGCCGCTATACAGCCCTGATAAGAAGCTCATCCTTGCCGTCAATGGTGAAATCTACAACCATAAAGAAATTCGTGCTCGTTACGAAGGAAAGTACGAATTTCAAACCGATTCAGACTGTGAAGTCATTCTTGCACTTTACCAAGATATGGGTGCAGATCTCCTTGAAGAACTAAACGGTATTTTCGCTTTTGTGCTCTACGACGAAGAAAAAGATGAGTATTTAGTCGGCCGTGACCATATTGGTATTATCCCTCTTTATCAAGGTCACGATGAGCATGGTAACTACTATGTGGCATCAGAGATGAAGGCTCTTGTTCCAGTATGTAAAACAGTAAGTGAATTCCCTCCTGGTAGCTATTACAGCTCTAAAGATACTGAGCCAACACGTTACTATGTTCGTGACTGGAACGAGTACGCAGCAGTACAAGGTAACAGCACTAGCAAAGAAGAATTGACTGAAGCGCTAGAAGCGGCTGTTAAACGCCAACTAATGACTGACGTGCCTTACGGTGTACTTCTTTCGGGCGGTCTAGATTCTTCTATTACATCTGCGGTAGCAAAACGCTTTGCAGCGATGCGTATTGAAGATGATGAAAAGTCTGAAGCTTGGTGGCCTCAACTGCACTCTTTTGCTGTTGGCCTAGAAGGCGCGCCTGACCTGAAAGCCGCTCGCGAAGTTGCCGACCAAATTGGTACCGTTCACCACGAAATGACGTACACGATTCAAGAAGGTTTGGACGCGATTCGTGACGTGATTTACCACATTGAAACGTATGACGTGACGACTATCCGCGCATCAACACCTATGTTCTTAATGGGTCGTAAGATCAAAGCGATGGGTATCAAGATGGTATTGTCTGGTGAGGGCGCTGACGAAATCTTTGGTGGCTACCTTTACTTCCACAAAGCGCCAAACGCGAAAGAGTTCCACGAGGAGACTGTGCGTAAACTGCTTGCTCTGAACATGTTCGACTGTGCTCGTGCTAACAAGTCGCTGGCAGCATGGGGAGTTGAAGGACGCGTACCTTTCCTAGATAAAGAGTTCATTGATGTAGCAATGCGCTTGAACCCAGCAGACAAGATGTGTGGCAACGGTAAAATGGAGAAACACATCCTTCGTGAGTGCTTCGAGCACTACCTGCCAGAATCGATCGCATGGCGTCAAAAAGAGCAGTTCTCTGATGGCGTTGGCTACAGCTGGATCGATACGCTGAAAGAAGTAGCAGAACAGAAAGTGACAGACCAGCAGATGGAAACAGCTCAATATCGATTCCCATACAACACGCCAACGACAAAAGAAGGCTACGTGTACCGTGAAATCTTTGAAGAGTTATTCCCACTTCCATCAGCAGCAGAGTGTGTACCAGGAGGCCCTTCAGTAGCGTGTTCTTCAGCGAAGGCGATTGAATGGGATGAATCGTTCCAAAACTGTGTTGACCCATCAGGTCGTGCAGTACAGACCGTTCACAACGACTCATACTAATTCTCTACGATAAAGATAAGGGTTGGTTCGTCCAACCCTTTTAAAACAGACAAAAAATTAGATACGATCAAAAAGAGGTGCTTTTGCACCTCTTTTTATGTTTGATGGAATTAGGCTATTTTAAATCTAAATCACTATTGTCTATGCTGACAGGCACACGCTTGGTGATCATCTGAACTAGCATAATTGAGCGTTTCTCACCATCTTGTTCTTGGAAGATGGCATCTATGCCCGCAAATTGACCGCTTTTAACTCTAATTTGATCGCCTGGTTTTGGCATACATTCAGAAACGGTATTGTCATTACAACACTTTTCTAGCTGCATCAATTCGAAGACCAAGTCACCTTGAACTTCTTTCGGTTGAGCACCAAAACGCACAAAGTCAACAACACCTCGAGTAGAGCGGACTGAGGTGAAGTTTGGCCCTTGCTCATAATCAAAGTAAGCGAATACGTAACAAGGAAACAGCGGTTCCTCGACTTTTTGTCTTTTACCGCGCAAAATCTTCTCAACTTCTACAGTTGGATAAAAGCACTCTACACCTTGATTTTCAAGGTGTTGTTTCGCCCTAACCTGCTCCCCACGTTTACAATAAAGTAGATACCAACGTTTCATCTTTTTACTAGCCAATTCTATTTTGTTTTTATCCTAGCATTAAGCCAAAGTTGAGTCATTGATATTCAGTTTATCTATAAAAGTATGATTATACATCGCTCGCATTAACGACATTTTTCAGCAACTTACGATAAAGAAGTCCATAGGCAAAAATGGAAATTAAGTTTGTAACACAACCAATACACCATCATATAATCTGCAAATCCAATCAAAAACAGCCACTTAACAAACAAAAATAGTTGAATGGCAAAATTTTATTATTTGTCACTCGTTGAATTGCATTGTATACGTAGAAGTCGTTAAAAAATGTAATAACTATTATTAGAAGAGCTTATGTCAAACCAACATCAATATTTTGGTCATCCACGTGGCCTGTTCTTATTGTTCGGTACTGAACTGTGGGAACGCTTTTCTTACTACGCAATGCGTGCCATTCTCGTGCTTTACCTCACCGATACAACAATGAATGGCGGCCTTGGCTGGTCAACCAAAGACGCATTAGACCTATACGGCATATACACAGGGCTTGTGTATATCACGCCTCTTATCGGTGGTTACCTAGCAGATAACTATTTAGGTCAACGTCGCTCAATTTTGCTTGGTGGCGCGTTAATGGCCATCGGCCAGTTTACTCTTGCACTTCCTGCTGATGCTTTAGGTATTGGTTCGCTACACAGTTTCTATTTAGGTCTTGGCCTACTTATCACTGGTAACGGTCTCTTTAAGCCAAATATCTCAACCATGGTTGGCGACCTTTATCAAGAAGGTGACAACCGTCGTGACGGCGCATTCACTATCTTTTATATGGGTATCAACTTAGGTGCATTACTTGCCGGCGTCGTTTCTGGCTCTGTGACAACCTCTTACGGTTGGAAAGCAGGCTTTGTTGCCGCTGGTGTGGGTATGCTGGTTAGCCTAGTGATGCAAATGGTACTGGCTCAATCATGGCTTGGTGATATTGGTCGTGAACCAGCGGCGAAACGAGATCTAAACAACAAAAACGCCACCACGAAGCAGCCACTCACCAAAGAAGAAGTGAATCGACTAAAAGTAATTCTGGTCATGAGCTTATTCACTATTGTCTTCTGGGCAGGCTTTGAACAAGCTGGTGGTCTGATGAACATCTACACTCAACAATATACTGATCGCATGATTGGTGGTTTCGAAGTTCCTGCTGCGTGGTTCCAATCACTAAACCCATTTTTCATTATTACTCTAGCGCCAGTTCTGGCTGTCCTTTGGGTAAAATTGGGTAAACGTGAACCTACTTCGCCAGTGAAATTTGCGATGGCACTATTTTTCTTGGCGATTGGTTTCCTTTGTATGGTTGGCGCAGTGCTAGAACAAGGTGGAGATACAACAGTAAAAACATCGATGTTATGGTTGGTCGGCGCTTTCTTCTTCCACACATTAGGCGAGCTGTGTTTATCACCAATTGGTCTTTCATTGGTAACTAAATTAGCACCGCTTCGCTTAGCTTCACTTATGATGGGTGCATGGTTTGGCTGTAATGCGATTGCTAACTATGTTGCGGGCTATGTGGGCTCTCACGTAGGCGAGTTAGGCGCTATGGCTATCTTTAGTGGTATTGCGGTCAGCGCAACCGTAAGTGGCGTAATTTTGCTCCTATTCTCTAATACACTCGTTCGCTGGATGCATGGCGCTGAAAATACGCACAGCACGGCAGAGCAAGTAGAAGAGCAGCAAGTACAAGTTGCTTGATCGCTCAACTAAACGTAGAAAGGGTCGCTATTGCGACCCTTTTTTGTATCTAAAGTTTAGATTGAACTAACTCAACCATCATCTCGATATGAAGTTCACTATCGTTCAAACAAGGGATGTAGGTAAAGTTTTCGCCACCAGCTTCAAGGAAAATCTCTTTACACTCTTCCGAGATCTCTTCCAACGTCTCTAAACAATCTGACGAAAATGCAGGGGTCACAACATTAATATTTTTCACACCCTTTGCAGGAAGTGCTTCTAGGGTCTTATCGGTATAAGGTTGAAGCCACTCTTCTCTCCCAAATCGGGACTGATACGTCATGCCAATTTGTTGTTCGCTTAAACCTAACGCTTCCCCAAGCAAGCGAGTCGTCTCTTCACAATGCTGTGGGTAAACATCACCATTGTCAGCATAGCGTTTTGGAATACCATGATAAGAACACAGCAGGTAATCTCCCTGGCCATTCTTTTGCCAATGTTCACGAACTGAATGCGCTAACGCTTCAATATATTTCGGGTGATTGTAATAATCACGAATAAAGCTAAAGCCCGGCATCACAGGCAGGTTTTTAAATGCTTTAGTGATTCCGTCAGAAACCGCTGCCGTTGTTGTGCCCGAGTATTGCGGATACAAAGGTAAAACAATGACTTCATCAACGCCTTGCGCCAATAGGGCTTCAAAGCCTGATTGTAAACTTGGGTTACCATACGTCATACCAAGCTCTACAGGTATATCAAGCTTTTGTGCTAACTTTTCAGTTTGGCGTTTAGAGTACACCATCAACGGCGAGCCCTCTTCCATCCATACTGATTGATAGAGTTTGGCAACTTTAGGAGCTCGGATAGGAAGGATAACGCCGTGCAATAGTGGACACCAAAGCCATCGAGTCATGTCTACCACTCGGTGATCATGAAGAAACTGACTTAAAAAGCGCTTTACGGCAGGAGCGGTTGGTGCGTCAGGAGTTCCCAGGTTAACTAGGAGTACACCCTGTTTATTATTCTCTTTCATAACATCCTATTCATGGTAAACGGCTTGGTTCATATATTTAAGTAACCTCGAAGTAACGAATAGCCGAGCTGAAGTTAATTAGATATATGTTTACGAGTAAACTAAAAAAAGCGACCACTTGGGCCGCTTTCAATATATCAAAATATTAAATTTTTGACTTCAGCAAATTAAGATAGTGCTTTCTCGATATCCGCACTAACTTCAGCTACTTGCTTAGTACCATCAAACTTAAGGTACTTAGTCTTGCCTGCTTCAGCTTCTTTGCCGTAGTAGTTGATTAGCGGCGCAGTTTGCTCGTGGTAAACACCTAGACGAGCACGTACTGTTTCTTCTTTGTCGTCATCACGAACAACAAGATCTTCACCAGTTACATCATCTTTACCTTCCACTTTAGGCGGGTTGTAAACCACGTGGTAAGTACGACCAGAAGGAAGGTGAGCACGACGACCAGCCATACGCTCAACAATTACATCGTCTGCAACGTCAAATTCGATAACGTAGTCTACGTCTACGCCCATTTCTTTTAGGCCGTCAGCTTGAGGGATAGTACGTGGGAAACCATCTAGTAGGAAACCGTTTGCACAGTCTTCTTGAGCGATGCGCTCTTTGATAAGACCAAGGATGATTTCATCAGAAACTAGCTGACCAGCGTCAATAACAGCTTTAGCTTGTTTACCAAGCTCTGTACCTGCTTTGATAGCAGCACGAAGCATATCACCAGTAGAGATTTGTGGAATACCGTATTTTTCCATGATGAAGTTTGCTTGTGTGCCTTTACCTGCACCTGGAGCACCTAGAAGAATGATGCGCATGATTTATCCTCTTTAATATTTAAGATTTATACCGAAGCTCACAATAGCTGACCTCTTAGACATCAAACCTGAGAAGCACCTGCAACGATAAGTTTCGGTATAACGTATATAGGCGAGCAAAAATACACGCCTTATTACTCACATTCAAGTCGCAGATTCTATCACAGGTTCTCTGAGCAAAGAGTGTATTAAGACTAAAGAATGTTAACAGTACCCTCTTTCACGCCCTATTGATTATTAACTCAGCACTTGAGATGCAAAATTTTGCGACAACAAACAAAAAGCTCGCGAAATGCGAGCTTTTTGATTTGCAGAGGTTATTACACCTTAGTCAAAAGTTGATTAACGGCTCCTAAGAACTCTGTTGGATCCTCAATAGAGCCTCGCTCCGCTAGCATTGCCTGACCAAGCAGAACTTCAACCCAGCGACCAAACGCTTCTTCATCGGCTTCGTCAGCCATACGCTTAACCAATTTGTGCTCAGGGTTTAGCTCAAAGATGTATTTCACTTCCGGCACAGCTTGACCAGCTGCCGCAAGAAGCTTCGCCATTTGAGTGCCCATTTCGTAATCGTCCGTTACCACAACAGCAGGCGTAGATGCGAGTTTGAAGGTCGTACGAACTTCTTTCACACGATCGCCTAGGTAAGACTTCGTGCGCTCTACAACCGACTTGAACTCTTCTTCGGTTTCTTTTTGCTTCTCTTTTTCTGCTTCATCTTCAAACTGACTTAGATCAAGCCCAGCTTTAGTGATTGACTGGAACTGTTTACCATCAAACTCAGTTAAGTAGTTCATCAGCCACTCATCAATGCGGTCGTACATCAAGATAACTTCAATGCCTTTCGCTTTGAACTGTTCTAAGTGAGGGCTGTTTTTCGCAGCTGCATAGCTGTCTGCCGTCAAGTAGTAGATCTTATCTTGACCTTCTTTCATGCGCTCAACGTAAGACGCCAAGCCCACAGTTTGCTCAGAAGAGTCCACTTCAGTTGAGGCAAAGCGCAATAAACCTGCAACTTTCTCTTTGTTTGCAAAGTCCTCCGCAGGGCCCTCTTTCATCACAAGACCAAACTCTTTCCAGAATGATTGGTATTTCTCTTCGTCATTCTTGGCCATACGCTCGAGCATCGTTAGCACGCGCTTAGTACAAGCATTACGTAGAGACTGAGTCACTTTATTGTCTTGTAAGATCTCACGCGATACGTTTAGCGGTAAATCGTTTGAGTCTATTAAACCACGTACGAAGCGTAAGTATGACGGCATAAATTGCTCTGCATCGTCCATAATGAATACGCGCTGTACGTACAGTTTCAAGCCTGATTTGTGGTCGCGGTTCATCATATCCCAAGGTGCTTTCGATGGGATGTATAGTAAGCTCGTGTAGTCGTTTTTACCTTCTACACGGTTATGACTCCAGACCAAGGGATCGGCAAAGTCATGTGATACGTGCTTGTAGAACTCTTGATACTCTTCTTCTGAAATGTCAGATTTGTTACGCGTCCACAGTGCTTGGGCTTTGTTGATTTGCTCCCACTTCTTCTCATCTGTTTCCTTGCCTTCGTCATCACGAACGACAGTTTGGATTGAAACAGGAATGCCGATGTGATCAGAGTACTTACTGATAACGTCACGTAGACGCCACTCATTCAAAAACTCTTTACCCTCTTCACGCATATGAAGAATGATGTCGGTACCACGTGACTCTTTGGTAATGTTTTCGATGGTGTACTCACCTTCACCCGCTGAGTGCCATTGTACCGCTTCATCAGCGGCTAGACCCGCAGCGCGAGTGCGCACGGTAACGGCGTCAGCAACGATAAATGCCGAGTAGAAACCAACACCAAACTGACCAATAAGCTGAGAGTCTTTGCTCTGCTCTTCAGATAGCTTTGAGAAAAACTCGGCTGTTCCAGATTTTGCGATTGTTCCTAAGTGCTCAATCACATCATCACGGCTCATACCGATACCGTTATCAGAAATGGTTAAGGTATTTGCGCTTTCATCAAACGACAGTTTCACGCAAAGGTCTGCATTACCTTCGTATAGATCTGGGTTAGATAACGCCTGAAAGCGCAGTTTGTCTGATGCATCTGATGCGTTAGAGATCAGCTCGCGTAAAAAGATCTCTTTATTTGAATAAAGAGAATGGATCATTAAATGCAGTAGTTGTTTTACTTCTGATTGAAAACCACGAGTTTCTTTATTTTGAGATACGGTTTCGCTCATGTGTGCTCCATAACATCTAAACTAATTGGCTTTTTCATAGGGACAAGTTTGTGACTTTCCCCTTGAAATCACCTTACCGAGATGTCATTTAACATGTGGCTGACAAATGTAAATTCAAGGTCAATATTGCTAAAAACGGTGTTTTTTTAGAAAATTTTAATTATCCTACCCGTCTAAAAGCATCTAAAATGTCGTGCGCACTCCAAGCGCCCCGGTAATTTTGTGACATAAATCACCATAATTACAACATCATCCATCTAAGAAGAACTAAATGACTAACATTGGCACCAAATTTCTACTTGCTCAAAGGTTCACCTTTGATCCAAATAGTAATTCGCTCGCTGACCAACAAAACGGCAACGACGTTGTACGATTAGGAAGCAACGAAAGCCGTATACTTCTGATGTTGGCAGAGAGACCAAACGAAGTTTTAACCCGTAACGAGCTTCACGAGTTTGTTTGGCGTGAGCAAGGTTTTGAGGTGGATGACTCAAGCCTGACTCAAGCGATTTCTACTCTGCGTAAGATGTTGAAGGATTCAACAAAATCTCCAGAGTTTGTTAAAACGGTACCTAAACGTGGCTACCAACTCATTTGTTCAGTGGAACGCTTGAGCCCATTTTCTACTGACTCTAACACTGACGTTGAAGAAACCGCTTCTGAACAAGAAGCGCCAGCAGTGGAGTTAGAAGCGAGCGATACACCACCAACAGAGATAGTGACCGATACTACTGCTGATCTTGAGCCTCAAGTAGAGCCGACTAAAACTCAGCCGAAGCCAGCATCTAACACGATTAACTGGCTACCGCGTGTCATTATCTTTTTGTCTCTGCTGCTTCCTGTTTGCGTATTGTTATTCACGAACCCTGCGGAATCCCAATTCCGTCAGATTGGTGAGTATCAAAGTGTACCGGTGATGACACCTGTAAATCACCCTCAAATCAACAACTGGTTGCCTTCAATAGAGCAATGCATTGAGCGCTACGTGAAGCACCATGCAGAAGACTCGTTGCCAGTGGAAGTGATTGCCACTGGTGGACAAAATAACCAGCTGATTCTGAACTACATTCATGACAGTAACCACTCTTACGAGAACGTAACACTGCGTATTTTCGCAGGTCAAAACGATCCAACAGACATCTGCAAATAAAGGAGGCCAATATGAAGATTAAATTAGCATCTGCGGTTTTGGCCGTATCCGTTCTTTTCAGTAGTTGGTTGTATTGGGGAAGTGACCTAAAAGTGGAGCAGCTCCTCACAGCAAACGAATGGCAGTCGACCATGGTGACAGTCATTACAGACAGCTTGCCTGACGATACTGTCGGCCCACTACGCCGAGTTAATGTTGAATCAAACGTGAAATATCTCCCTAATGGTGACTATATTCGCGTAGCAAATATAAAACTATTCGCTCAAGGTTCAACCGCAGAATCAACGATAAATATCTCGGAAAAAGGCCGCTGGGAAGTAAGTGACAACTATTTGTTGGTCTCGCCTTCGGAGTTTAAAGATATTTCATCTTCTCAATCAAAAGACTTTTCCGAAGCACAGCTACGTTTAATTACTCAAATTTTTAAGCTAGATGCGGAGCAAAGTCGTCGTATTGACGTCGTGAACGAAAAAACACTATTGCTCACTAGCTTGAACCACGGTTCTTCGGTACTGTTTAAAAACTAATTTTGATTGGATGATAAGGGGGCAAGACGCCCCCTTTGTTTTGCTTATGGATTGGCTAGATACCACTACTCTCTTTTTCGGTTCACTAATCGCCAACACGCTGGCTTCACTTTCCGGTGGCGGAGCAGGCTTGCTTCAATTCCCTTTACTCATCTTTCTCGGCTTACCGTTCTCCGTTGCGCTAGGCACACATAAAGTGGCTTCGGTCGCTTTAGGCTTAGGCGCAGCAAGCACGCATTTAAGATCAGGCACTATTAAATGGAAAATCGCGCTCTACCTTATCTTGTCCGGCAGTATTGGCGTGATTTTAGGGGCTAACTTAATTGTACAGATCCCTGATGGTATCGCGGAAAAGATGCTCGGCACGATGATCCTAGCGCTGGGTATCTACTCGCGATTTAAGACATCGCTAGGCCAAGCTGAAGTAATACGCAACCGTCATCCTATTGGTTGGGTTATTGGTGGAATTGGCTTGCTGTTTATCGGCATCATTAACGGATCTCTTACCGCAGGTTCTGGTTTGCTCGTGACACTATTTTTGGTGCGCTGGTTTGGTTACGACTACAAACAAGCCGTTGCTTACACCATGATTTGTGTCGGCCTGTTTTGGAATGGCATTGGAGGCATTGCCGTCGTACAGGCAGGGGCGCCTATTCACTGGGCTTGGTTACCTGTTTTATTGTTAAGCTCTTTTCTAGGCGGCAGTTTAGGCGCATGGGCCGCGACTCGATACAGTAACAGAGTGATTAAAGTTGCATTCGAAATTCTCACGTTTGCGGTGGGCATCAAGTTGCTGGTTTAAAAAGATTAAAAGGAAAGTTTCATGGATAAAGCAATCATTGATATTTATTACTGCCGCCAGTGCAACTGGATGTTGCGTTCAACTTGGCTATCGCAAGAATTACTGCATACTTTTAGTGAAGAAATAGAAACAATCAGCTTACACCCAGACACAGGTGGTCGCTTCGAAATTTTCTGTAATGGCCAGCAAATTTGGGAACGGAAAAAAGACAGCGGCTTTCCTGAAGCCAAGGTGCTAAAACAGCGCGTTAGAGACATTATCGACCCAGAACGCGATTTAGGACATTCAGACACAAAATAGGGAGCAATTCGCTCCCTATTTTTTTACTTAGTAAAACCGTTAAATCATGGTTTGTGCTAATACTTCGCCTTCTGGCGTTTTTACCGTTAGCTTATTGTCTTCTAGAGTACCAAAGCTTCTCGGTAAGCCATTACGTGGGAATGTCATCGAGCCTGGGTTGAATATAATGGCTCCATCTTGCATCTCTGCGACGGGAACATGTGTATGCCCGTGGGCGATGATATCACCTTCGCGCAGTGGCGGCCGTTTTTCAGAGTTGTACAAGTGACCATGAGTCAAAAAGATTCTCTTGCCAGATTCAAGTAGCACCCATGAGTAATCCATCATCATTGGAAACTTCAATAGCATTTGGTCCACTTCACTATCACAGTTGCCACGTACAGAAATAATTTGATCACTGTATTGGTTCAATAAGTCTGCTACCTGTGGAGGGTTGTAGCCTTCCGGAATAGGGTTTCGCGGCCCATGGTTTAGCGTATCTCCTAGCAAAATCAGGTGGTGCGCACCAGAAGCCAAAAATAGATCAATGGTTTCTTTAGTTGCTGGCAAAGAGCCATGCAGGTCTGAGGCAAAAAATAGTTTCACGACATCATCTCCTCAAAAAGTATGAGGTCATTCTACGGCATTTTTTTAGCAGCTCAACCTACGACGGTTTGAATACTACTGGTAGCGCAATGATTCAATGACCATAGGCAAAACATAGAACCATGCTGCATACGCTGTTCCAACCAACACCAGTATCCAAAACACCATCGACATAAATTTTGATTTGGCTAGATGGTGCAGCGGATCGGGCTCTCCGCATCCTGGACATGCATGAGCGCGTTTTGAGATTTGTTTCTCACACACGGGGCAAGAGACTAAAGGCATGATACAGATTCCTCGACATTAGGCTTAGGGCGCAAAGAATAATGGTGAATCAACACATATGCAACCTAACATATATTAAATATTTTAGTTCTTTGTAACAGTCGCTGACTTGAGAAAAAATCGTTGATTTTTCATTTATATCAACCTATTACACTTCTTCTCGCACCATACCATTGATGACAATATTGTTATAACTCACCATCCCAATGACCTCGCCACTTTCAATGACCGGCGCTCTGCTTATGCCAAATCGCTCAAACAAACGGGCACAATATTTTACGTTCATATCTGGTTCGACACACAAAGCGGGCTTGGTCATGATTTCATAAATATTTGTGCGCTGAGGAGAACGATTATTCGCCAGCACCTTTTTGGCGATATCATTCATCAACACGATGCCATATTCATCATTATCATCTCGCTTTTTCACCACCAGCGCTTTGACTTGGTATTTTCTCGCTAGCGTTATGCCTTCGTATACGGTCATCAGTCCATCAACCATCACATACGTTGCCGCCATAACATCTCGAACTCTAATTATCGTTTGATCACTCATAATTCATCCTCAACCACTTTGGTCAACGTTTCTACTTGATGCGCGACACCGACTGCATCTTCAATATCGATCTGAATAGCAATGCCCTGCCCCGACTCTCTGTCGAATTCACCAACCTCATTAATGGTTTCTAATATGTGTCGAGAGAGATGTTCCTCGACCACAAACAGCAGCACATCTTTTTGCACTTCTAGCGTTAAACCAAAAAACGTTCGCTTTTGATTTAAACCTTGCCCGCGAGCATTGTTAATCACTGTTGCACCGGTCGCACCAGCATCGCGTGCAGCGTCCAGCACCTTGTCTGTTTTGCTGTCTTCAACAAACGCAAGTATCAATTTAAAGCGCATTTTCTTCTTCCTCCGAGACGTTTTTATTCAGCCACTGGGTTATTTGCGCATAGCCCATCACAGAGATCATAGGAAATAGACTGGCAAACGCGATCAAGCCAAAGCCATCAATCATTGGGTTTCTTCCAGGGACGGTCGAAGCAAGCCCTAACCCTAATGCAGTTACAAGTGGGACAGTGACGGTAGAAGTTGTTACGCCTCCAGAATCGTAGGCGAGTGGAACAATAAGCTTAGGAGCGTAAAACGTTTGAATCACAACGACGATGTAACCCGCGATGATGTAATAATGAATGGGATCGCCCACGACAATCCGGTAACTCCCTAATGCAATACCAATTGCCACCCCAAACGCAACGGCTACGCGCAAGCCGTTAATACTGATACTGCCTCCAGAGACTTGGTTTGCTTTTATCGCTACAGCGATTAAAGAAGGCTCTGCAATCGTGGTACTAAAGCCTATAAAAAAGGCGAAGGTGTAAACCCAATAATAGTCGACCCACATTAAGGCTTTCCCTACCGATACTTTGAACTCTTGTAAAAACTCCGGCGCCGTTAATTGCACAGCCATCGTCTCCCCAAGTGGAAACAACGCCATTTCTAATCCAAGTAAAAAAAGAGCTAGCCCGAAAATCACATAAACGAACCCAAGCAAAACTTTCTTAAGGTTGCTAACAGGACGCCTTAACACGGCTAACTGAAAACCAAAAATAATGCTGGCGATGGGAACGACGTCTCTAACGGTCGATAATAAAGTGTCTAGGAAATGATCAATTGAAATCATGTTACGACCATTCCGTAAACCATCACAAACATCATCGGTAACAGCGAGGCAAAAGCGATTAAACCAAAGCCATCCACCATAGGGTTGCGCCCTTTAATAGAAGACGCTAAACCGACGCCCAGTGCAGTGACCAAAGGTACTGTTATGGTGGACGTGGTTACACCTCCGGAATCGTAAGCGACGCCAATAATGGCTTCAGGTGCAAACCACGTCAGTATTACAACGCCTACATAGCCACCAATGATCATGTAATGAATCGGCCACCCTTTTAAGATACGCAAAACGCCGATAACGATGGCTATACCCACAGAGAGAGCTACTGTTACTCGAAGTCCTTCTCCGTAATCCTGCATGGACTGCTCTGAGTTAGCGATCATTCCGCCCTCTGCCGCAACTTCTGAGGCTTCTTCCGCTACCGCGGTCAATGCAGGTTCAGCTATCGTGGTGCCAAACCCCAAACAAAACGCAAAGACTAATAACCAAAACACACTGCCTTTTTTTGCAAAGGCTTGAGCCATACTCTCTCCGATAGGAAAAAGACCAAGTTCTAGGCCAAAGATAAAAAAGGTTAATCCTAAAACGACAAGCAACAAGCCAAAAAGAATGGAGACCAGGTTGGGCAGCGGCTCTTGCAAAACGACTAATTGGAAAAAAGTGATAACAATGATGATGGGTAATAAGTCACGAGCACTATTGAGGAGCGCTCGAAAAAGCGCAACAAATGCTTCCATGCCTATCCTCCTTGATTGTGCAAACTGATTACGCTCGTTCCAATGAGCGATAACTTCTAGTCTGGCATAGATTTCACTCTTCTACCGTGAATGCACTAGCGCCATCTATAACATTTAGTTACATATTTTCTAATATGTGAAGTTAATAGTATCTCTGCCAGCTTGTCACTATCCCAGAAATAATGGTGTTGAGATGATCAAGCTAAGCACAAAGCGACTATAATGTTCTAATACGTGTACATTCAAAGAGATAACATGAAGATATTACTCACAGGTGGCACTGGGTTTATTGGCTCGGAGTTGCTCAAGCTGCTATCAACTCACCAGGTTATGCTACTTACACGCTCTCCAGAGCGAGCAAAACAACGCCTACAGCATGCTGATCTGGGTAATATCGAATACCTTGACTCGCTCGAGTCGTTCGCCGATCTCAATCACGTTGATGCCGTCATTAATCTTGCAGGTGAGCCTATTGCGGATAAAAGGTGGACCAGCGAGCAAAAAGAAAAAATCTGCAAAAGTCGTTGGAAAATTACCGAACAAATTGTTGAGCTGTTCCACGCTAGTACCGAACCTCCCTCTGTTTTTATTAGTGGCTCGGCAGTTGGCTACTATGGTGATCAACAAGACCATCCGTTTGATGAGTGCTTACATGTTAATAGCGACGACTTTCCTCACGAGGTTTGTGCAAAGTGGGAGCAAATAGCCAAGCGCGCAGAGTCGGAGCAAACTCGGGTTTGTCTAATGAGAACTGGCGTGGTACTCGGCCTTAATGGTGGTGCGTTGGCAAAGATGCTATTACCTTACAAGCTTGGCGTAGGCGGCCCACTTGGGAACGGTAATCAGTACATGCCTTGGATTCACATCCTAGATATGGTCCGCGCCATCATGTACTTGCTTGAAACACCACATGCCCACGGTGCATTCAATATGTGCGCCCCCCATCCTGTGACTAATCGTATATTCAGCGGCACACTAGCTAAAACGCTAAAACGTCCGCATATCTTGTTCACGCCTAAATGGGTGATGGAACTCCTAATGGGAGAATCTTCCTGCTTATTGTTTGATAGCATGAGAGCCAAACCCAAAAAACTCACCGAACTGGGCTTTAAATTTAGCTACTCCAGAATAGAGCCAGCACTCAAGCACTTGCTTCATGACCGGAGCTGATGAATGATGGCTCCAATCAATGCTTCTGAGTCTTAAATTAAATTATGAAAAAGTCGATTCTTATTACGGGTTGTTCAACCGGCATCGGTTACGTGTGTGCTCACGCCCTACAAAACAAGGGATTTAATGTCATTGCATCTTGCAGGAAAGAACAAGATGTCCAGCGCCTAATTAATGAAGGGCTAACCTGCATCAATCTAGACCTAAATAACCCAGAAAGCATTTCTTCGGGCGTGATGCAAGCGCTAGAATTAGCAGAAGGTAAGCTTTACGCAGTGTTCAATAATGGTGCCTATGGTCAGCCCGGAGCACTGGAAGACTTACCCACCGAGGCTCTTCAAGATCAATTTCAGACCAACTTTTTTGGTTGGCACCAGTTGGTCAGAGAAGTGCTTCCTCATATGCGCCAGCAAGGCGAAGGACGCATCATACAAAACAGCTCTGTTCTTGGTTTTGCCGCAATGAAATACCGTGGTGCCTATAATGCATCAAAATTTGCCTTAGAAGGCTGGACAGATACGCTCAGGCTAGAGCTTGCGGATACGAATATCAAAGTGGCATTGATAGAACCAGGACCGATCGAAACTCAATTTAGAAACAATGCATTACGAGCCTTTGAGAAGTGGGTTGATATTGAATCTAGCCCCCATCGTCATGCTTATGAAGGACAAAGAGAGCGACTCAACAACGACAAGTCTAATAATCGATTTGTTTTGCCTGCAGAGTCTTGCATCGCACCAGTTCTTCATGCATTAACTAGCGTTTCACCGAAAATTCGTTATCGAATTACTACACCGACTAAATTATTCGCAGTCTTGAAAAGACTATTACCAACCCGTGTACTTGATAAAATTTTGCGACAGGCTGCATAAAAAAGTTTTGTCGAAATGTAATTTCACCGTAACAATGTGATGTCATTATGAACATGTAGGTTAAAAAAGCCTCAACTAAACGAATCAATTTCTACGCAATTCAGCGGGGATTCTTTCGCCCAAAGTGATTGAGTTGCTTAGATTTGGTATCGCCACCCATTACGTTTTGTAGCAATGTTTATACTACTGCGAGGCAACAATGACATTAAATCAGCTTAACTGGCTTAGTGTGGGTGTAGTGTTGACCATGTTCATCCTATTTTGATACCGCACTAACAAATAGCATTAGAATTGCGCTGCTTCGGCAGCGTTTTCTTTTTATCTAACACCTGAGCAGCAATAACCTCACTCTGTTACCTCACGTTTTCTCAAAATAGAATGATTCATTATTGATGGTGAATGTCGCTTGAATTTCACCTAAATCAACTCCATATCTAATATCAACGACAAGACACAAGGCAAGGATACTCTGATGCAATCCCCATTTATCGTTGAGATAACAGAACAGAACTTTCGCGAAACGCTTGAAGGTTCAATGAACACGCCCGTTTTGATCCACTTTTGGGCCAACGCTCAACCAGAAAGCGCACAGATACTCCCTGAGTTGCAATCTCTTGCTCAACAGTACAACGGTGCATTTACGCTTGCTCTACTAAATTGTGAAGTTCAGCCCGCTTTAGCGTCTCAATTTGGCGTGCAAGTATTGCCAACTATCGCGCTGTTTATAAATGGTCAAGCCGTCGATGGTCTGGGAGGCCCCCAGCCAATTGATGCCATTGCCACCATGCTACAAAAGCATTTGCCAAGCCCAGATGAACAACTATTAAAACAAGTCAGTGAACTTCTTCAGCAAAGTGAGCATGCTCAGGCTTTGAGCATCATCCACACTTTGCCGCCAGAGCTGCAAGAGCGTGGTGATGTGAAACTCGCGATGGCTGATTGTTTGCTAGAAACCAAACAATTTGATATTGCCCAAGAACTACTGAACGCTATCCCTCTCGAGTATCAAGATAACTACTACAAGAGCCTAATAGCCAAGCTCGAGCTGCATTTGCAGGCTGCAGATAGCCCTGAATTACAGCGACTAGAACAAGCATACGCAGCAGACATGGCAAACTTCGAACTCGCTTGTGAATTGGCGGTACAATACAACCAAGTTGGTCGGGATGAAGAAGCGTTGGAACTGCTGTGGAATATTCTTAAAAAAGACTTGGGCGCCCAAGACGGTGAAGTGAAGAAGACTTTTATGGATATTCTCAGTGCACTAGGTCAAGGTAACGCATTAGCAAGCAAATATCGTCGCCAGCTTTACTCAATTTTGTACTAAGCGCCGCATTCTTCTAGGAATAAGACAACAAAGGCCGGTGTTTCCGGCCTTTGTCATATAAAAAACCAATAACCTCTCAAAGGTCTCAGAACTTCAATTGTCTATTGTCTATAAATAGGTAAAAATGGATCGAATATTATGCACTTAAGGGAATAACTCATGCCAATTGATTCACTGATCACCATCGGTATTTTCGTCGTTCTTGCTGTCGTTATCTTATCTTCAGCCATTAAAACGGTTCCGCAAGGAAACAACTGGACAGTTGAACGCTTCGGACGCTACACCCACACATTAAAGCCGGGTTTAAACTTGATCATTCCATTCGTTGATAAAGTTGGTCAAAAAGTAAACATGATGGAGCGCGTTCTCGATATTCCTGCGCAAGAGGTCATTTCAAAAGATAACGCTAACGTGGTTATTGACGCTGTCGGATTTGTTCAAGTGATCGATGCTGCAAAAGCGGCTTATGAAGTCAACGACTTAGAACACGCTATTAGAAACTTGACCCTTACGAACATTCGTACCGTTTTAGGTTCAATGGAACTGGACGAAATGCTGAGCCAACGCGACATGATCAACTCTAAGCTGTTGGCGATTGTTGACCAAGCAACAAACCCTTGGGGCGTAAAAGTCACACGAATTGAGATTAAAGATGTCCAGCCACCAGCCGATCTGACCGCTGCAATGAATGCGCAAATGAAAGCCGAGCGTAATAAGCGTGCGGAAATTCTTGAAGCAGAAGGGGTTCGCCAAGCTGAGATATTAAAGGCCGAAGGTCATAAACAATCAGAGATATTAAAAGCTGAAGGCGAAAAGCAGTCTGCTATTCTCCATGCAGAAGCACGTGAGCGTGCCGCGCAAGCAGAAGCAAAAGCGACTTACATGGTTTCCGAAGCCATTGCAAAAGGTGACATGCAAGCCGTCAATTACTTCATTGCACAGGGTTATACCGAAGCGATCAAGAGCATTGGTCAAGCCGAAAATGGTAAAATCATTATGCTTCCATTAGAAGCAACCGGACTAATGGGCTCGGTTGCAGGGATAGCAGAAATGTTTAAACAGCAAGATAAAGAATAATTTATGGACTTTTTTAGTTTGTTGGAAGGTATCTCTTTCTGGCATTGGCTAGCGTTTGGCTTTGCTCTTTTAGCAGTTGAGCTACTTGGTACCGCAGGGTATTTTCTCTGGCTCGGGATGTCTGCACTTATCGTTGGAGCACTCATGACCGTTTTGCCAATGAGCTGGCAATTGCAATGGCTTTGCTTTGCAAGCTTCAGCTTAATCACCACCTGGCTTTGGTGGCGACGACAATGGTCTAAAGACAAGCAAGAAGACCAAGAAAGAGATCTGAACCAAAAGTACAAGCAGTTAATTGGGCGTACTCTTATCCTTGAAGAAGACTTTTCCGTCGGGCTCAATCGCATCAAGGTAGCCGATACCACATGGTCCGCACAATCGGATCAAGCACTTCCAGCCGGTACCCGCGTAAGAATCACCGATGTTGAAGGTATTATTTTAATCATTGAGCCTGATTCTAATTAATTTATGCCAAAGTAATGGGGCAAATCATGCTCCATTACTTTAATCTAAACAACTGCTTTCATTTCATTACCTTAATTAAAATCGAGAAAAAAATAAGTATTAGTAATATTATTAATACCCTACCTACCATTTCCTATTATTTAATTATTCAACACACGACAATCAATAAGATAGAAATATATCTAGGTAAATTATCGATCTAAATTTATTTTAAAAAATAAAACTTTATTGAATTATTTTTTGATCTTTTTATCCTCGGATACATACTTAACGCATAAGCATTTAAGTTGAGTGCTTTTTATTTGGTAAGTAAGAGGATGTACTATGAATAAGCTTCTCTTTTTAATGTTGTGCGGTATTTTTTCTTTTTCTTCCTTTGCCTACAACAACGGAAACGGCGGTACAACTAATTTGGGACCTATAGTCGAATGTAAGATGCCAAGTGGCGACGTTACGAATATTCCAAGTGAAATGTGTCGATTTAGAGGTGGGGAATGGGAATAGTAAAGAAGTAAGAGCTTAGTTTGATATAATAGCCCTATTCAACCTTGCCTTTCTGCGTAGTCACGGTTTATACAAGCACGTAGATATTTAAAGTTTATATTAAGGTGATTATTATGAGATTTTTATCTGGTCCATTAGTAATATCTTTTGCCATAATTCCGTTAACCACTCATGCTAATGGTGCATCCGGTGGTCGTACGTTAGGCCCAGAGATAAAGTGTGAGTTGCCAAACGGTAATGTACATATGTTGCCACCGTTATATTGCAAAATATACGACGGCCGAGAAGTGAAATAGAAAAGGAGCCTAGCGGCTCCTTTTATTATCTAATTAAGTATTAGTGGAAGCTGTAAGGGATAAGAACTTGTAGACGTAAGTCTGTTTCATCCGCATCGCCAGCACCTGCGTACTCATCACGTTCTAGGATTGTACCGTGTAAACGAATGGTAGAACCTTTAAGCGCGCCACTTTGTAGTGAGTAAGATACTGTTGCGTTAACTGCGTATTCGCTTTCGTAATCCCAGTCACCTGATGCTCCGCTTGCTGCAGAGTCAGCGCCAGTACCGTAACCAAAGCCTAGGTAGTAGTTCCAGCCGTTACCTTGGTTGTAAGATAGACGGTTGTACCATGCTAGCTCACCCGCTTTGTTCCAGTCAGACAGCGCGTCCCACCACTGAGACCAAGTACCATTGTTCATACCGTATGTATGAATAGTACGAGGAACGAAGTCCGCACGGTTATCTGTGTCTGTGTAGCGCAACTCAGACATCCAAGCTAGCTTGCCGAAAGATTGATTCAAAGATAGACCAGTGTGGAAACCTAGACCATCGTATTTCACATCATCGTCAACACCGTAGAAATCAAATGCTAGAGTTGTACGGTCACTAACAGTGTACTTCAAGTAAGCCTTGTAAGAAGTGTTGTCAGTTTCGTTGTGGTAGCTAGTTACTTGACCTGCACCCCAGTCAACACCATTTGCATATTGAACGCCAGTAGCTTGACCCAAACCAAGTTGCATAAACAAGCTGTCAGTTAGGTTACCGTTTAGGCCTAGAGAGTGTAGGTAGCTCCATGAAGTGTCAGACCAAAGCGCTGGTGCGTAATCATCTTCGTGAAGCAGCCAAGGTGCTGTAAATTGGTCTGCGCCAAAGTAGCTTAGGTTGAAATCACCAAGTTTAGCGTTTAGTTCGAAACCACGGTAAGTACCAGGTACAAAGCTCCAAACGTTACCGATTGTACCGTTACCACCAGCCTGTAACATACCGAAACGAGCATTAAAGTTTTCGTTTGCTTTGAATTTCAGCGCTGCTTTGTAAACTTTAAGCTGCTGACCATCACCTGCACCCCAGTCTAGGTTGTTACAAGTTGAGATTTCGTTACATAGGTAGCCTTCGTTTGAATTGTAAAGACTATCGTTGTAAAGATCGCCAGAGTAGTAAGCCGCAACATCTGCGCCCACCCAACCATCGTGGTAGCCAGAAGTGAAGTCTAAAATTGCGTTGTAAGAAGAGTAGTTTAGACGACTCCAACGGTCACCATTTTCACCGCCGGGCTTACCTGTTGTACGAGTTCGTGAACGAGTATCAACTATGAATAATGCATTCAGACTTGAGTCTTGCATAAATTCGTTCACTTTCTCTACGTACTCGCCACCTGCTGCACTTTCAGTAGACGCTGTAGCTGGAGCGACAGCAACAACACCAAACATTGCTGCGGTTAACGCTGAAACCTTAAAAAATTTGTCCATGGAAAAACTCCTAAAAATGGATATAGCTGTATTTTTCTATCTCACCTTTAGTTGGCCGCCGAAGGAGAGAAGTAAATTCCTGATCAAACCTCATTATTTCTAATTTGGCTTTTTTTAGTTCCTGCATACACACCGTGTATCCACGTGATTAAGACTAACTTCGCAGCTAAAAACATCCAAATGGAACTTATTTTTTTTCTAAAAAAATATGAGCCACTCCAAAGTTCCATATAACTTATTGATCCAGATCTTATTTTTAACAACACCAACACAACTCAACAAAATATCATTTAAAATCAAACATTTAAATTTAGCCTGAAAGTATCAACTTGAAGTCACTCGCAGACTAAAAAAGCCAAAAAAACCAATAACCCAAGGTTCGATCTTGATCACTGAAAAGAACAAAGGCATCAATTACTCAATAAAAAAACACTTAATTATGAACAAGAAAAAGCCCCGCATGCTTACCATACGGGGCTTTTAGTTATTTTTTAGCTTTTTTGAGAAGACTTAATTCATCAATTCGAGTAAGTCTTGTTCTGTTTTAATTTCGATACCCAGTTCTTGTGCCTTTGCGAGCTTCGAACCTGCATTTTCACCAGCAAACAAAATATCGGTTTTCTTAGAAACACTACCCGTCACTTTAGCCCCCAGTGCTTGGAGGGCTTCTTTGGCTTCTGTACGCCCCAGTTGAGAAAGTGTTCCCGTTAATACTACTGTTTTACCTTCTAATGGTAATTCCCCCACCTGCTCAGTAGTATTAATCTCTGGCCAATGAATTCCTTGTTCAAGCAAATCTTTAACCACCGCTTGGTTCTGTTCTTCACTAAAGAAAGTCGTAATATGTTGAGCAACCACAGCACCGATGTCTTGCACTTCAATCAACTGCTCTTCGGTAGCATTTTGGATCGCTCCCAACGTTTTAAAGTGCATTGCTAAGTTTGCTGCGGTTGCCTCGCCAACTTCACGGATCCCCAGTGAATACAAAAACCGAGGTAAAGTTGTTTCTTTGGATTTTTCTAACGCATTCACAATATTCTGCGCAGACTTTGGCCCCATGCGATCTAGTACGGTTAAAATCCCCGCTGATAACTTAAATAAGTCAGCAGGAGTTTTCACCATCTCACGATCAACAAGCTGCTCGATCACTTTATCGCCTAAACCGTCAACGTCTAACGCTTTACGAGAAACAAAGTGTTTTAGCGCTTGTTTGCGTTGGGCTTGGCAAACTAAGCCCCCCATACAACGTGTTACCGCTTCTCCTTCGATCCGCTCAACATGCGAACCACAAACAGGACACTGAGTTGGGAAAACAATATCTCGAGCTGTTTCTGGTCGACGCTCTTTGATGACAGAAACGACTTGCGGAATAACATCGCCAGCACGGCGGATCACAACGTGATCACCAATCTTGACTTGCAGACGTTCTATCTCATCTGCGTTATGAAGCGTCGCATTACTTACCGTTACCCCACCAACAAATACAGGCTCTAGTTTAGCAACAGGTGTAATCGCACCAGTGCGACCGACTTGGAACTCCACTTCATTCAGTGTCGTCATTTCTTCCTGAGCTGGAAATTTGTAGGCAATCGCCCAACGTGGAGCGCGAGCAACAAAACCCAGACGCTCTTGCACGGCAATATCGTCAATTTTAATAACGACACCATCGATCTCATAAGGGAGGGCATCACGACGCTGCAATATATCTTGGTAGTAAGCTTTTACATCCGCCAAGCTTTCAACTCGCTTAGTTTCCGGACACATTGGCAGTCCCCAAGATTTGATTTGCAAAAAGCGTTCGTAATGACTTGCTGCCAATTCTGCACCTTGCACCACGCCTACACTGTATGCATAGAAGCTAAGCGGACGAGAAGCCGTAATACGTGAATCCAATTGTCGTAAGCTACCTGCCGCAGCGTTACGTGGATTAACAAAGATTTTCTCGCCTTTCTTCCTTGCTAATTCATTGAGCTTTTCAAACCCAGCTTTCGGCATAAAGACTTCACCA
Source organism: Vibrio sp. 2033 (assembly GCF_033339735.1). Taxonomy (NCBI): domain Bacteria; kingdom Pseudomonadati; phylum Pseudomonadota; class Gammaproteobacteria; order Vibrionales; family Vibrionaceae; genus Vibrio; species Vibrio sp. 2033. The sequence goes on along the minus strand of NZ_JAWOVC010000013.1, from coordinate 8,157 downwards.
CGAACTTCAAGACGATTTGGCCAGTCATTACCTCTGAGTTTTAAAGGAATAGCTTTAATCGTACGCACATTCTCTGTGATGTTTTCACCCGTAGTACCATCGCCTCGAGTGGCCGCCTGAACTAAAACGCCATTCTCATATAACAAACTTACGGCGAGTCCATCCAATTTAGGCTCACAACAGTATTCTTTCACACTCTGGCTGCCCACGCGCTCTTGTGCGCGCTTGTGGAAACTATCGAGTTCACTATCATCAAACGCGTTATCAAGCGAAAGCATCGGTACTTCATGTGTCACTTGGCTAAACGCAGAGAGAGGTTGCCCACCGACACGTTGGCTTGGCGAGTCTACGGTTATTAAGTCAGGGTTCTCAGCTTCAATATCCAGTAACTCTCGCATTAAACGGTCGTACTCGGCATCAGGGATCTCTGGGTTATCTTCCACGTAGTAACGCACAGCGTGGTAATGCAACGACTCTTTTAGTTCTTCTAGTCGCTGAAGTACTGATTCAGACATAGTAAAGCCCCGTGTATTTTCAATCGGTGAGGTTGGGAAATCCAAGAAAAAGGGCTCCATCCGGAGCCCTATTATTATTTGCTGTTAAGATTATGCGTTAGCGGCATTAAACTCAACTATTTGACGTCGATAAGATGCTAAACGATCTGGCGTCATTAAGTTGCGCTGGTCATCAAGTACGTTACCACCTAAGTCATCAGCAATTTGCTGCGCAGTTCGGAGCATTAAGTTGAAGTTCTGTTCAGCCTCGCCATAACAAGGCAATGTCATGAAGAATGAAATACCCTTCGTTGTAAACTCAGCAGGATCAGCATGTTCAAACGTACCAGGGTGCATCATATTAGCGACGCTAAACAGCACTTTGCCGTTACCGGACAAGTCGACATGACGATGGAAAATATCCATCTCGCCATAAATTAGACCGTTTTGTTGCATACTTTCAAATAAAGCAGTACCAACAAATGGCTCTTCACCAGCACAGTGCACATTCAATACAATCACTTGCATTTCAGGTTCTGGCTTTGGCTCTTCCTTAGGCTCTGCAACGACAGGCTCACTAACCGTTTCGACTTGCTGTTCTTTCTCCGTAATATCAAACGCGGCGGGAATAACTTCTTCTTCCACAGCAGGCTGGAATGGCTCTTCAGCTACTGTTGCTTGAACAACAGGCTCAACGTCCTCTTCTTTATCTTTTTCTGCAACAAATGAAGGGATGTCATCCGGCTCCTGCTGCGTCTGTTTGACTTCAGATGGACCACCGAATAACGGGTCAGATTCAAACTTGTTGTCGAAAGAACTCGCCATCCCAAAATCTGGTTCTTTGCGATCTTTGCGAATGATCTCAAAGTCATCTTCAGGAGCGGGAGCGAAGTCTCGTTCTTTCTCAACAAGATCATTTTTGTCTTCTTGGTCAACATCCAGCTTACCAAGTGGCTTGTTACCAAACTTTGCTTTGCCTTCTTTTTTACTGCTCCATAAACCATGAAACAGTAATGCCGCGATGGCTAATGCGCCAACAACAATGAGTACGAATCGCAATTCCTGCATTATTTACTCTCAATATACTTGTTTTTACTACTCGCAGTTCCTTGAGCAGCAACCCAAGTGCAATAAATCTGAATGATACGTTTACTTTACCAAAACTATATGTAGATTTAGAACAACTTAATGCAAGAAGTTCCGTTTTTTGTTGTGATTCTTGCCACGATTCCACTTAACAAGACGTCATTTGTCAGGGCTTTGAAAGAAAAGTCCTCACAGGTACAATGAGTTTTCATTTACACGAAGCCAAAATAGACATGAAGAAAAACAATCAGCAGAGAACCGGGTTCGGTTATTTTCTATACGGGATACAATTGGCACTAGCCCCTAAAATCAGGCGCTTTGTCATCTTACCTCTACTTGCAAATATCTTGCTTGTAGGTGGTGCCATCTTCTATCTATTTTCAAACCTTAATATATGGATAGAAGGCTGGATTGGGCAGCTGCCTGAGTTTTTATCCTGGTTAACTTACATTCTTTGGCCTTTACTCGCTCTAACGATACTCGCTACCTTCTCCTATTTTTTCAGCACGCTCGCGAACTTTATCGCCGCGCCATTCAATGGCCTCTTGGCTGAAAAAGTGGAAGAGTACTTAACGGGACAAAAAGTAAATGATGATGGTTTCACTGCCGTCCTGAAAGATGTTCCTCGCGTTTTAGCTCGTGAGTGGAGAAAGCTCCTTTACATTTTACCTAAAGCAATAGGCCTATTCCTGTTATTGCTCATCCCTGCCCTTGGACAAACAGTAGGCCCATTTTTATGGTTTATCTTTACCGCCTGGATGCTCGCGATTCAATATTGTGACTACCCGTTTGATAACCACAAAATCCCATTTAACGACATGCGTTACAAATTGAAACAAAAGCAAGGTAAGGCCTATGGCTTTGGGGTATTGGTGTCTGTATTTACGACGATCCCAATTTTGAACCTCATTGTCATGCCTGTAGCAATATGTGGTGCAACCGCTATGTGGGTCGCGGAGTTTAAGCACCAACGATAGTCGATTAGAGATTAAGGAAAGGGATCAGCGCCAGCTTTTCCCTTTTCTTTTATCAAGTTCTGGGCCAACCTAATAAGATATAACTTTTTAATCCTTTTCCCTTTTTTTCATACCGCATATTCTTCTATCCATATTCACACAACGTGTAATGAAGGAACATCACTATGAGCAAAATCTACGAAGATAACTCTCTTACTATTGGTAATACACCTCTCGTTCGTCTAAACAAAGTAAGTAAAGGCAAAGTTCTCGCGAAAATTGAAGCGCGTAACCCTAGCTTCAGTGTTAAGTGCCGTATCGGTGCAAACATGATTTGGGAAGCAGAGAAAGCGGGCCTTCTTAAGCCAGGTGTAGAGCTTGTAGAACCTACCAGTGGTAACACAGGTGTTGCTCTAGCATTCGTAGCGGCTGCTCGCGGTTACAAGCTAACATTGACCATGCCTGAATCAATGAGCCTAGAACGCCGTAAGCTACTAAAAGCACTAGGCGCGAACCTTGAGCTGACTGAAGCATCGAAAGGCATGAAAGGGGCGATTGCTAAAGCAGAAGAAATCGTAGCAAGCAATCCTGAGAAGTACCTACTTCTTCAACAATTTGACAACCCAGCGAACCCAGAAATCCACGAAAAGACTACGGGCCCTGAGATTTGGGAAGCGACAGACGGTGAAATCGACGTATTCGTTGCTGGTGTTGGTACGGGCGGTACTATTACAGGTACTAGCCGTTACATCAAAGGTGAAAAAGGCAAAGCCATCACTTCTGTTGCAGTTGAGCCAGCAGAGTCTCCGGTTATTGCACAAGCACTTGCTGGCGAAGAAATCCAGCCTGCCCCACACAAAATTCAAGGTATCGGTGCTGGTTTCATCCCTGGTAACCTCGATTTAGACATTATTGACCGTGTTGAGCAAGTTACCTCAGAAGAAGCGATTGAGATGGCTCGTCGCCTAATGGAAGAGGAAGGTATCCTAGCTGGTATCTCATCTGGCGCAGCGGTTGTTGCAGCGAACCGACTTGCGGAACTACCTGAATTTGAAGGAAAAACAATTGTAACTGTCTTGCCAAGTTCCGGTGAGCGTTACCTAAGTACAGCACTCTTTGCAGGTATCTTTACCGAAAAAGAGAACCAACAATAATATGTGTTCAAATCAATTTTTAGTTTAAAAAAGCCCCGTTTAGGGGCTTTTTTGTTGATCCCTGCCCTACCTTTGGTAATATCAGGGTGTTTTATTTCTAGCTTCAAAATAAAGAAGCAGAACACAAAAAGGTTTCAAAGTGATTACGCACGCAAACAGTTGCGTAGTTACCAAACTTTTGACTAGTATCAGAACTGACGCGCTTTGAACTCTTCCCGTGCTAGCGCACAAGATGTAAAGCAGTTAAGCTAAAATCTGGTCACAAACTAACAAAAAAATACATTTATTGGGGTATATCACATGTACGAGAAGCAAGTAGAAATCACAGCAGAAAACGGCCTTCACACTCGTCCAGCTGCACAGTTTGTTAAAGAAGCAAAAGCATTCGACGCAGACATCACTGTGACTTCTAACGGTAAAAGCGCTAGCGCTAAGAGCCTGTTCAAACTACAAACACTAGGCCTAGTAAAAGGTACTCAAGTTACTATTTCTGCTGAAGGCCCGCAAGCTCAGCAAGCAGTTGACCACCTAGTTGCTCTAATGGACCAACTACACTAATCCGGTCTCCTACTCCAGAAGCCATTTTGTGAAAGCAAAATGGCTTCGTTGGAAATAGGCTCAAAACTAAGCTAAAACTATTCGTTAGCGCACCCATTATTCTCCCGTTTTATAAAGTTGACCAAACTTAAGGTAAGGCTATGATTTCAGGCATCCTAGCATCTCCTGGTATTGCAATCGGTAAAGCACTACTACTTCAAGAAGATGAAATTGTCCTAAACACAAACACTATTTCTGACGATCAAGTAGAAGCTGAAGTTCAGCGTTTCTTTGACGCTCGTAACAAATCTGCAGCTCAGCTAGAAACTATCAAGCAAAAAGCGCTTGAAACGTTTGGCGAAGAAAAAGAAGCGATCTTTGAAGGTCACATCATGCTTCTTGAAGACGAAGAGCTAGAAGAGGAAATCCTAGCACTTATCAAAAACGACAAGATGACTGCTGATCACGCTATCCACTCAGTGATCGAAGAGCAAGCATGTGCTCTTGAGTCTCTAGACGACGAATACTTAAAAGAGCGTGCAACTGACATCCGCGATATCGGTTCTCGTTTTGTTAAGAACGCACTAGGCATCAACATTGTTTCGCTTAGCGATATCAACGAAGAAGTAATTCTTGTTGCTTACGACCTAACGCCATCTGAAACTGCACAAATCAACCTAGACTACGTGCTTGGTTTTGCTTGTGACATCGGCGGTCGTACTTCTCACACTTCAATCATGGCTCGCTCACTTGAGCTTCCAGCTATCGTTGGTACTAATGACATCACGAAGAAAGTTAAGAATGGCGACATGCTGATTCTTGACGCAATGAACAACAAGATTGTTGTTAACCCATCAGAAGCTGAGTTAGAAGAAGCGAAAGCGGTTAAAGCAGCATTCCTAGCTGAAAAAGAAGAGCTAGCGAAACTGAAAGACCTACACGCAGAAACGACTGACGGTCACCGTGTAGAAGTTTGCGGTAACATCGGTACAGTGAAAGACTGTGACGGTATCCTTCGTAACGGCGGTGAAGGTGTTGGTCTGTACCGTACTGAATTCCTATTTATGGACCGTACTGCGCTACCAACTGAAGAAGAACAGTACCAAGCGTACAAAGAAGTTGCGGAAGCAATGAACGGTCAAGCTGTGATCATCCGTACTATGGATATCGGCGGCGATAAAGATCTCCCATACATGGATCTTCCAAAAGAGATGAACCCATTCCTAGGCTGGCGCGCTGTACGTATCAGTCTAGATCGTCGTGAAATCCTTCGTGATCAGCTACGTGGCATTCTACGTGCTTCTGCACACGGCAAACTGCGTATCATGTTCCCAATGATCATCTCTGTCGAAGAAATCCGTGAGCTTAAGAAAGCGATCGAAGAGTACAAAGAAGAGCTACGCGCTGAAGGCCACGCGTTCGACGAAAACATCGAAATCGGTGTTATGGTTGAAACTCCTGCTGCTGCTGCGATCGCACACCACTTAGCGAAGGAAGTGTCTTTCTTCTCTATCGGTACAAACGACCTAACTCAGTACACGCTAGCGGTTGACCGTGGTAACGAGATGATTTCTCACCTATACAACCCACTATCACCAGCTGTACTTACTGTGATCAAGCAAGTTATCGACGCTTCTCACGCAGAAGGTAAATGGACTGGTATGTGTGGTGAACTTGCAGGTGACGAGCGTGCAACACTTCTACTTCTAGGTATGGGTCTGGACGAGTTCTCAATGAGCGGCATTTCAATCCCTAAAGTGAAGAAAGTAGTTCGTAACTCTAACTTCGCAGAAGTGAAAGCAATGGCTGAAGAAGCCCTTTCTCTACCGACAGCAGAAGAAATCGAAGCCGTGGTAGAAAAGTTTATTGCTGAGAAAGCTCAGTAATCGGTAGTACCAAGTAATTCAATACTTAATGGCCATTAGACGGCGAAAAAAGTCGTCTAATGAGCTATATTGGTATACTATAATTCGACAGAATAAAACCAAACCTTAGGAGCATGACACAATGGGTCTGTTTGACAAACTTAAGAAGCTTGTATCTGATGACAGCGCTGACGCTGGTGCTATCGAAATCATCGCGCCACTTTCTGGTGAGATTGTAAACATCGAAGACGTGCCAGATGTTGTTTTCGCTGAGAAAATCGTTGGTGACGGTATTGCTATCAAGCCAGCAGGCAACAAAATGGTAGCTCCTGTAAACGGTACTATCGGTAAGATCTTCGAAACTAACCACGCGTTCTCTATCGAGTCTGACGACGGTGTTGAGCTTTTCGTTCACTTCGGTATCGACACAGTTGAACTAAAAGGCGAAGGCTTCACGCGTATCGCTGAAGAAGGTCAAACTGTTAAAGCTGGCGACACTGTAATTGAATTCGATCTAGCTCTTCTAGAAGAGAAAGCGAAGTCAACGCTAACTCCAGTTGTTATCTCTAACATGGACGAAATCAAAGAGCTAAACAAGCTTTCTGGTTCTGTAACTGTTGGTGAAACTCCAGTTCTACGTGTAACTAAGTAATTTTTACTTAATCGAACACGAAAAAACGCTGCCATTGGCAGCGTTTTTTATTACCTGAAATTTTGTTTCTAATCGACTTACATCAATGAAATCCGCTCAGCTAAGTAATCCAAGTGCCGAACTCGGCCTTTGCTTTGCCTGAGCCAATAATGCTGTTGTCGCATCTTGGAGCACTTGAGAACGCACCATTTCCGTAGATTCTCTTGCGAAGTCTGTATCTCTTATTCGACTCTTGGACTCTGTAACACTCCGATTCACAGTATTTAAGTTATCCATCGAGCCGTTTACACGGTTCTGAAAGCTGCCAATTTCACTTCGGTGCGAATCAACGTACTTAATTGCTGCATCAATCACCCCAACTGAAAGCTGAGCCTTACCTGCCGTCGACATATCAATGTCATCCATTGTGACTAATTGACCAGCGCTCACATCAAGCTCATCCGCTAAACTCCCATCGAGAAGCACACCCTCTGGCGCATTCATCGTAGAAGCGAAGAATTGCAGTTCGTTGTTTTCCGTTACTGAAGCATTCACTATCGATTGTTGAGCATTGATGTAAGTGGCGACCTGTTCTATACGGTCACCCAATTTGAGTCCAATGGATTCCGTTTGGGTTTGCCCTTTACTGTCTTGGTATTCGACTTTTAGGGTTTGGTTATCTTTAGTGACTCGCCAATCTTTATCGACCGCATCACCAACATAATGCTGCCCTCCCATCTCTGGGATATGGCTACGCATGTTACGTAACGTCAAAGAGATTGAATTAGCGTTCGCGCCAATATGGAAACTTTGTGAACCGTAAGATCCATCAAACAGGTTTTTATCCGCAAATGTTGTCGTGATCGCGACACGATCAAGCTCATCTTGCAGCGCTACGACCTCATATTGAATACTTTGCCGATCACTTGAGTCATAACTGCCGTTTGCTGCTTGAAGCCCCAGAGAGCGTAAGCGTTGCAATATGTCACTGCTTTCGTGCAATGCTCCCTCCGCTGTTTGAGCAACAGAAAAAGCGTCGTGTGCATTTCTTAAGGCGACATCAAGCCCTCTCGTTTGTACATGGAGAGTATTCGATATCTGTAAACCTGCCGCATCATCGCTCGCCGAGTTGATTCGAAATCCCGAAGTTAGGTTGCGTTGTGACTCAACATTTTGCGCAGCTGCTTGACTCAGGTGTCTCTGCGCCACCATCGCAGAAACATTGGAATTTAAAGAGATCATCTAATCGATATGAATGCCTTATCGAACATACTGTCAGGACATATCTGAATCGTTATAGCCAATAAGCAAAAAGCCAGGGATGAGCCTGGCTTTGGTTTCTTGCTTTGTAAAATTGATTAACCTAGCAGACTTAGCGCTGAGTTTGGCGCTTGTTTCGCTTGCGCAAGGATTGAGCTTGACGCTTGCGATAGA